>JAXDNZ010000059.1:0-10454 GCA_034669185.1 Hyphomicrobiales bacterium | reverse complement strand
GAGCGCGATCTGGATGATCAGCCCGAGAATCGACGCGAAACCGCCAAGCCCGCCAAGCAGTCCGTTGCCGAACAGCATCCCGATCAGCCCGGCGCCGAGGAGGCCCGTCATCAGGCCGCCAAAGAAGCCGAACCCTGGCCGGTTGAAGAAGGAGCCTGGTCCGCTGACTGGCCGCTGAGCCATGCCTGGCGCCTGTGTATTCGGCGTCATCGAGCGGTTGATCGGCGCGGCGGTGTTCGGCGCGGTCGCGGTCGGGGCCGGTGCCGAATAGGTGCGCGTGCCGCGCGACCCGACGCTCGAGCGTGGTCGTGCGTCGGCATCGACAATCACGATCGTGAACGCGGCCATAACCGCAAGCAACGCCAGCAAGGGGCGGAAACGGGTCATGAGACTCTCCCAGCAAGCCCGATTGGGGCCGGCCGGAATATTGGGTCCGGGCGGCCACTTGTGAAGGGCCAGGGCCTGCGACTTGACCGCGCGGGCTTAGGCCGCGACCACCTCCCGGCCGGGACATGGACGCGCTAGGATCGGCGCCGCAAGACGGCCAAAGGCCGCCAGACGCATCAGGGAGGCTTCTCCATGCGGCGCGCACTCGCGATTCTGTCGTTTGCCCTGCTCGCAGGCTCCACTCCGTCCTTCGCGCAGCAGCCGGCCAAGGCCGATGCGCCGCCGACATTCCAACCCGAGCCGTTCTGGCCCAAGCCGCTGCCCGAGGGCTGGATCCTTGGCCAGGTCGCCGGCATCGCGGTCGGCCCCGACGATCACATCTGGGTCGTGCATCGCCCGGCGTCGCTGCTCGATGATGAAAAAGGCCTGACCAAGAACCCGTCCGAATACAAATGCTGCAAGGCGGCCCCCGCGGTGATGGAATTCGACGCCGAAGGCAATCTCCTGCGCCATTGGGGCGGGGCGGGCCCCGGGTACGAGTGGGTCAAGAACGAGCACGGCATCCATGTCGACAGGGAGGGCAATGTCTGGGTCGGCGGCAACAATGACGGCGACCAGATCTTGCAGTTCACCCCCGACGGCAAATTCATCCGTCAGATCGGCAAGGACGACGGCACCAAGGGCCCGCGCTCGGGCGAGACGACGCGGCTGAACCGCCCGGCGCACATGTTCACCGACGACGCGGCGAATGAGCTCTACGTGGCCGACGGCTACGGCAACCGGCGCGTGATCGTGTTCGATTCGAAGACCGGCGCCTACAAGCGCCACTGGGGCGCATACGGCAATGTGCCGAACGACGACAAGCAGGCGCCCTACTCGCCCACCGCAGACCTCTCGAAGCAGTTCTCGAGCCCGGTTCACTGCGTGCGGGTATCGCGCGACGGCCTCGTCTACGTGTGCGACCGCGCCAATGATCGAATCCAGGTCTTCCGCAAGGACGGCACATTCGTGAAGGAATTCCGCATCGAGCCGGCAACGCTCTCGAACGGATCGGTGTGGGACCTCGTGCTGTCGGAGGATCCGCAGCAGAAGTTCGTCTTCGTCGCGGACGGCGCGAACGGGCAGATCATCTCGATCATGCGCGAGACCGGAGAGGTTCTCACCCAATGGGGCCGCCACGGCCGCCAGCCCGGGCAGTTCAAGTGGGTGCACAACATCGCGATCGACAGCAAAGGGAACCTCTACACCGCCGAAGTCGGCTTCGGCCGCCGCGTGCAGAAGTTCAGGCGCGTCAACTGACGAAGTCGTATGTGAGCCGATGCGCGGGCTTGACCCGCGTATTGCCGCGGCGGCACTGTGGCGCCCCATCGATCGAGGCCGCCGATGCGCCGAACGCTACTTGCTGCTGTCACGCTGATCCTGCTGCTCGCCATGCCGGCGCAGTCGGCGGAACCGTGGAGCATTTTCGGCATCAACGGCAACGACACCGGCGGCATCATCCCGTGGTCGCCGGAGCTGCGCGCCTACGGCTACCGCCACGCCGCGCAACACCATTGCACCGGCTATCACAAGCTTGCGCGCATCACGAGCGTGCATCCGCGCTACGGCGACTATGTCGGTTTCGCGTGTCAGTTTCCGCGCCACTACGATCCGGTCAAGCACGGCCACTGGTGGTACAACCCGCCACGCGCCGACTGGCTGCGCTGAGGTTTGCGGCGCGGCAACGACAGAAATGCGCCGGACCGGTGTCGGTCTGCGGTTGCCGTCCACGAAACCGCCCGTGACACGCCGCAATGGCTTCCTAGCCTTGCCCGGTCGGCGATGCGTATCCTGTCACCGAACGTACGGTCCCGGTCGCTTCAGGTTGCCCCCTGGCTGCTGATCGGGACCGTCGCGTTCTAGTGATTTCCTGCAATCCCGCAACGGGTTCGACCGCGCACGATCTGTTGCGAAAACCGCCCGCCACTTTTCGGGATCCTGCCTAGCGCGCGGGCGTCTCAATCGGCGAACAGTTGCGACGGCCCGATGACATGCATTCGTCGGACTTGCGCGCGTCGAGCATCGCATTGGCGAGCCAGATGCCGCCGCCGACCAGCACGATGAAGCCGACCAGCAGCACGATGTTCGCCAAGGTGCGGCTGCCTTCTTCCTCGTCGGGATCGCGCGTGTCGCTCATCGGTCGTCTTCCCTGGACGGTCGCGCTGGACGTGTCGAGCCGGTCGGCCCGTCCGGCATCCGGCGTCGTGCTGGTGCTCGCGCCGACCGGCCGCGCCTAGACACGGACGCCTCAAGCCGCCATCGTTTCCTTGACGGCGGCGACGAGCTGCTTGAGCGACAGCGGCTTCGACAGGAAGGTCGTGGCCGACAGGTCCTTGTCGAGCGCGTCCTCGGCATAGCCCGACACGAAAATGATCTTTAACGTCGGGTTGCGGGCGCGCAGCTCCTTGGCAAGCGTCGGGCCGTCCATCTCCGGCATCATCACGTCGGAGACGACCAGATCGATTGCGCCGTTCTGCTCCTCGAATACATCGAGCGCCTCCCGGCCGTTCGCGGCGGAGAGTACCCTGTAGCCGCGCTGGGTCAGCGCGCGTGCGTTCAGGCTACGCACGTCCGGCTCGTCCTCGACCAGCAGGATCGTCCCGGTGCCGGTGAGATCCGCGACCGGCTTCTGCGTGGCCGCGCCAACCTTTTCGATCGGCCCCAAGTGGCGCGGCAGGTAGATGCGGAACACGGCGCCGCTGCCGGTCTCTGGATCGTTGACGAACACGAAGCCGTTCGTCTGCTTGATGATTCCGTAGACGGTCGAGAGGCCAAGTCCCGTGCCCTTGCCGAGTTCCTTGGTGGTGAAGAAGGGCTCGAAAATCTTCTCGCGGATCTCCGGCGGGATGCCCGTCCCGGTGTCGGCGATCTCGATCAGCACATAGTCCGCCGGCGGCATCGGCTTATAGGGAAGTTTCGCGCTTTCGGCCTGCGTCACGTTCGCGGTGCGTACCGTGAGGGTGCCGCCGTCGGGCATTGCGTCGCGCGCATTGACCAGGAGATTCACGATCACCTGCTCGAGCTGCGACTGGTCGACTTTGACCGGCCACAGGTCGCGACCGTGTTTTATCGTATCGAACTTGATGCGCTCGCCGATCACACGGCGCTGCATCGCGGTGATTTCCTCAAGCACCTCGGCGAGATCGATCACCTCCGGCCGCAGCGTCTGCTTGCGCGAGAACGCCATCAGGTGCCGCACCAGGCTCTTCGCGCGGTTGGCGCTCTGCTTGATCTGGATGATGTCGCCGAACGAGGGATCCGCCGGGCGGTGCGCCTGAATAAGAAAGTCGGTCGCCATCATGATGGCGGAGAGCGCATTGTTGAAGTCGTGCGCGATGCCGCCGGCAAGCTGGCCCACGGCTTCCATCTTGTGCGACTGGGCGAACTGTTCCTGCAGCGCGCGCTGCTCCGTCGTCTCGATCGCGTAGACGATCACGGCTTCGCCGTCGCGCTCGTTCTCCGGCACCGCTGACACGTAAAAGCGCGCCGAGCGCTGGCCGCCGGCGGCACGATCGGCACCGGTGAGCTTCCTGTCGCCTCCGACGAGATCGGCATCGACCGGCTTGATGTCGCCATCGCCTTGTGCCGCACGTGCGATCGCGGTCTCGAGCGCCGCACGTCCCTCCTCGGCGAGGACCGTGAAGATCGAACGGCCTTCGATCGGCCCGCCATCGCCCTTGATCAACCCGTGTTGCAAGCTGGCGAATGGCGCGTTCGCCCGCGCGATCTTTCCCGCCTTGTCGACGGTCGCGATCGCCATCGGCGTATTGTGGAAGAAGCGCGAGAAGCGCGCTTCTGCGGCGCTGCCGGGGTCGGCCTCTTCGCGCGCGCGGTTGACCACGATCGTGCTCGAAGAACCGGGGGTGCCGTCGGCCGCGAACGCGACCTGGTGATAGAGCCGCACTGGCACCGTCTTGCCGGCGCGTGTCTTCAAATCGAGATCGCGCACGTCGATCTTGACCTCGCCCGGCTCGCCCGCAACTGTCGCGAACAGCGCCGCGCCGTCGCCCGCCACTATGTCGCCGAGCTTGAGGCCGCCCGAACCGACATGCGCGAGGTCGTGGTCGAGCCATTCGGCGAGCGTGGCATTGAGATAACCGATGTGGCCGTCGGCTTCGACCGAGAAGAACCCGACCGGTGCGTGATCGAGGTAGTTGATCGCGTCCTGCAACTCCTGAACCGCATTCTCCTGGCGGTCGCGATCGTGCGTCACGTCGGCGACCGTCCAGGCGGTCCAGCGTGCGTACGGTCCCTTTTCGGCGAGCGGCCGCACGCGGAAGCGCAGCCAGCGCGCCGACGCGCCCTCGCCCGGCACCCTCACTTCTTCCTTCTGGCGGCGGCCCTCGCGAGCCGCCTTGGCGAGGCGATAGATCGCCTCGGAAACCCCCGGATCGCCGACGAACACCCGCTCGACGGGCCGCACGTCGTCGGCATCGGCCGCGTCAACCAGCTCGAGATAGGCCGAGTTCGCATAGACGACGCGGCCGGCCTGATCCGTGACCACGATCCCGTCCACCGCGCTGTTGGCGAGCGCCCCAAGGAAAGCCTCGCCGGTGTCCTTTGCGGAAAGCCGCATGATGCCCGCCGCGCCGGCGAACAGCGCGAACACACCGATCACGGCCAGTGCGGAGAGAAGCGCCAGCACATAGGGCTGCGCGTGACTGCGCCCGACGAACAGGAAGGCGACAACGGAGCCTACCAGCAGCAGCGCGACCGCAAGCACCATCCCGATGCTGCCGCCACGGTCGCTGCGGTTCACAGGTCTGCGGTTTTCGCTCACGTCCTGCACCGCCATGATGGTTCCTTCAGATTCCGCAGGCGCGAATCACCTGTCCAGTGTCTCAGCGCCGCCGCAACACGCAAGGGCCAACTCGCTCTTCTAACGCCGCGCCGTGTTCCGGAGCTTCATCACGTAGCCGATCACCTCGGCGACCGCCCGATAGTGTTCGGGCGGGATCTCGTCGTCGATCTCGACCGTTCCATGCAGCGCGCGGGCGAGCGGTGGGTTCTCGATCACCGGAATATTATGCGCGGCCGCGACCTCGCGGATTTTCAACGCGATGGTGTCGATGCCCTTGGCGAGACAGACCGGCGCGTTCATGCCGCGGTCGTATTGCAGCGCAATCGCGTAGTGGGTCGGGTTGGTGATGACTACCGAGGCCTTCGGGACCGCCGCCATCATGCGCTTGCGCATGCGCGCCTGACGCAACTGGCGGATCTTGGCCTTGATGGTTGGATCGCCTTCGGTTTGCTTGAACTCTTCCTTCAGTTCGCGCACCGACATCTTCTGCCGCTCGTACCATTGCCGGTATTGAAACAGGTAGTCGGCCGCCGCGATCACGGCGAGCACCGCGACGACGCTGCCGAGGATTTCAAGCGACAGCGAGCGCGCGACAAGCAGCACGGCCGCCGGGTCCACCGCGACGAGCCCGATCAGCTCGTAGCGCTTCGGCCACAGCAGCACCGCCATGATCGCGCCGACCAGCGAAATCTTGACCAGGCCCTTCACGAAATTCGCGAGCGCGATCTTGGAGAACAGCCGCTTGGCGCCGCCGGTGAGCGAGATCTTCGACAGCTTCGGCTTGAGGCTCTCTCCCGACCACACGAGGCGATGCTGGATCATGTTGCCGGCGATGGCGGCCAAAGCCAGCAGCAGCAGCGGAATCGCGACAGCAGCGACGATCTCCAGCCCGAGCTGCGCGATCATGCGCCGCAGCCCGCCGCCGTCCATCGGGATGCTGTACGACTGCGCGATCAGGCCGCGCAGCGTGCCGGTGAGGCCCGCGCCCATCGAGCCCGAGAAGGACAGCAGGACCAAAGTCGCGCCCGCGATGACGAACCAGGTATTCACCTCCTGGCTCTTGACGACGTCGCCGCGTTTCAGCGCCTCCTCGAGCCGCTTTTGCGTCGGGTCTTCTGATCGTTCGGTATCGTCGCGTTCTTCGGCCACGGCTCAGCTCAGGAATAGGGCGCAAGCTCGCGCAGCACGCCTTCGACGTAGCTGAGGAAGCCACCCATCATGGCGCCGACCACCAGCAACAGGATGAGGAAGCCGATCAGGATCGAGAGCGGAACGCCGACGAAGAACACCTGCATCTGCGGCATCAGCCGCGAGAGCACACCGAGTGCGAGGTTGAACACCAGACCGAACACAAGAAACGGCGCCGCAAGCTGGATGCCGACGCGGAACGCACCGCCGATGATGCGTGTGACCAGCATCGCGACGTCGCCCGCGACCGGCACTTCGCCAGGACGGAACAGGCGATAGCTGTCGTGCAGCGCCGCGATTACCATGTGGTGCAGATCGGTCGCGAAGATCAGCGTGATGCCGAGGATGGTGAGGAAGTTGCCGAGGATGATCCCCTGCTGTCCCTGCGTCGGATCGACCGTCGTAACGAAGCCGAGGCCGAGCTGCTGGGCGACGACCGAGCCCGCTACCTGCAGTGCCGAAATGGTCAGCCGCGCGGTGAGACCCAGCACCAGACCGATCAGCAGTTCCTGACCCAGCGAAATCAGTACCGGTCCGGGCGCACGCAGGTCGATCGCATAGGCCGCGCGATGCAGCGGAAACAGGACCGCGGCAAGGAGCAGCGCGATCACGAGGCGCATGCGCACCGGCACGCTCATCTCGCCGAGGCCCGGGAGCAGCATCACCATGGTGCCGACGCGCGCGAACAGGAGCACGAATGCCGCCGCATAGGCGGGCAGGAACGAGACGTCGATGCGCATGCGCCCTCACGAGCGAATCATTCTTATGTGCGCATGATCTTGCCCGAAACCGGTGCCCGCTTTGGGGACCATGCGCTAACCGCTCATGATTCGGGCGGCCAGCCGCATCATATGCCCCTGCAGCACATCGCCCATGAATGGCAGCGCAATCAGCATGGCGACGAAGATCGCGAGGATCTTCGGCACGAACACGAGCGTCATCTCCTGAATCTGGGTCAGCGCCTGCACCAGCGAGATCGCGACGCCGACGGCAAGCCCGACCAGGAGCAGCGGCGCCGAGACCACCACGAGCGTAACGATGGCATCGCGGGCAACGTCGAGGACTTCCGGGCCGGTCATGGGTTCTTTCTGGCTTTTTGTCCCCGCTTTACGGGGCAAGAGAACAGCTAGATCGGCATCTTCATGATTTCCTCGTAGGCCTGGATGACCTTGTCGCGCACCGACACGAGGGTTTCGATCGCGACCTCGGTTTCGCTCACCGCGGTCACCACGTCGACGAGATTGGCCTTGCCGGCGGCCATGGCTTTTGCCTGGGCGTCGGACTTGCGCCCCGCCTCGACCACCGAGCCGATCGCCTCTTTCACCAGCGTGCCGAAATCCGGCGCGGCGGACGCGGGGCCGCCGGGCTTCGGCATCGCCAGCGCGCCCGACGGATCGGCGGCAAGCCGCGCGAGCTTGGCATAGGCACTGGCAGCGGAGAGCGGCGACGCCATGGGGCTTTCCTAAATCACGCTTTCAGGAGATCGAGCGTGCGCTGGATCATGCGGCGGGTCGCGCCGATGACGTTGAGGTTAGCCTCGTAAGAGCGCTGGGCCTCGCGCATATCGGTCATCTCGACCAGCGAATTGACGTTCGGATACTTGACGTAGCCGTTGGCGTCGGCCGCCGGATGGCCCGGCTCGTATTTGGAACGGAAGTCGGCCGGATCGGTGCGAACCTTGCCGAGTCCCACCACGTTCGCGTCGAGTGCGCGGTCGATCTCGGAGCGGAAGGTCGCGATCTTGCGCCGGTAAGGATCGGTGCCGGCGCTTTTTGCCGTGGAGTCCGCATTGGCGATGTTCTCGGCGATCACCCGCATGCGGCCCGCCTGCGTGCGCAGGCCCGAGGCTGCGACCGCCATCGATTTCATGAAGTCCATGATGCCCTTTCAGCGCTTGCCGAGCGCGGTGCGGAAGAGGCCCATGCTGCGGCTGTAAAGCGACGTCGCGGCCTGGAAATCCATCTGGTTCGCCGCGACCTTCAACATCTCATCCTCGAGATTGACCGCGTTCCCGGTCGGACGAACGTCGTAGCCGCCCCGCCGGTCGGCGAACTGCGAGCCGTTGGCGGTTGCGATGTGCGTCGGCTGCGTGGTCGCGAGCGTAACCGGGCCGCCTGCTTGCGCCGCCGCGGCGGGACCGAAGTGGAGCGGGGTCAGATCGCGCGGGCGGAAGCTCGCCGTGTCGGCGTTCGCCACATTCTCGGCGAGGAGGCGCTGCCGCTCCTGATGCCACTGCATCCGGGTGCGCAGCATGGAGAGGATCGGAAGGTCGGAAATCGGCATGAGGCGGCCTGCCGCTTTGGAGGTAGGCAGACTTTGCCTAGAGCATGGTTAATAGGCGGTTAACCTCTGTGCACGAGACCTCTTGGGCCGCCCGTTAACCCTGTTGCGTCGCCACATTTGGCCGGACGTTCCTTTGTGTTTACAATTTGTTATGATGTGTGGCGCCGGTCCCGTTGTGGTCCGTCAGCACGAAGTCCCGGAGGGAGCGGGAGACCGTAAATGTTCGACAGTCTGTTAGGCGCGGAGGGATCGCTGATCGTGCGCTTCGTCGTCGCCTTCGTGATCGTGCTGGGACTGATCGCGCTGACCTTCTGGCTGATCCGCCGTTTCGGCGGGACCAGGGTCGGAACGGCGACCGCGCGTGGACGGGCGCCGCGCCTCGCCGTGGTCGATGCGGCGCCTGTGGATGGTAGACGCCGCCTTGTTCTGGTGCGTCGCGATAACGTCGAGCACCTCCTGATGATCGGCGGACCGACCGACATCGTGGTCGAAGAGAATATCGTCCGCGCGGTGCCTGTAACGCCACCGCGAGATACGCCGGTGCCGCGCACGCCCGGCGCGGTCGAAGCCGCGAGTGCAACGCGCCCGCCGCCCGACGAATGGGCGGGCGACCTGCCGCCGCGCTCGCAACCCGACTTGCCGCGCGATCTTGGAGCCCGGCCGTCCTTCCCGCGCCCCGACCCGCCGTCGCGGTCGCCGCGGCCGCCGCTCGACGCGCTCACCCGCGCGACTGAAGCGCTCGCACGCGCGGGCGAGCCGCCGCGCCCGAGCCTGCCGCCCGCGCTGACCTCGCGCGCCAGCGAACCGCCGCTCGTCCCGAACGGCGAACCGGAGGCCGATCGCCCCGCGCCGCCGAGCGCGGATGCGGCACTCGCCAATATGGCGCAGCGCCTCGAAGCGGCGCTGCGCCGGCCCGGCACCCCCGGCGCGCCGCCGGAGTCGCCCGAGCGAACCGCCCTCGACTTTACGCCGACCGAGTCCCCGGCGACCGCACCGAACGGCGGAACGCCGCGGGCCGACGAGAAGGGCGGCAAGTCCAAGTCCGTGCTCGACAGCCTCGAAGAGGAAATGGCGAGCCTTCTCGGCCGCCCGCCCGGCAAGGAGTCATAGCGGCTCCACGCATTCGCGCGTACCGTCCCGCGATGTGAGTCGCACGCGACTCTTTCTGATTCGCGGATGCTGCCTTGAGCTACCTCCACCTGCGGCGCTGCGCCCTGATCGCGAGCCTTGTGCTTGTCGCGCTTGCCACGTCGGCTGCCGCGCAGGACATCAGCGTCACCTTCGGTCAGGGGCAAGGGCTCACCGAACGCGTGTTGCAGCTCATCGCGCTGCTCACGGTGCTGTCGCTCGCGCCGTCGATCCTCGTGATGGTAACGTCGTTCACCCGCATCGTGGTGGTGTTATCGCTGCTTCGTACCGCGCTTGGGACCGCGACCGCGCCGCCGAATTCCGTGATCATCTCGCTGGCGATGTTTCTCACTGCGTTTGTGATGTGGCCGACCTTCCAGGTCGCATATGATCAGGGCATCCGCCCGCTGGTCGCCAACGAGATTTCGCCCGAGCAGGCCTTCGACCGCGCCGCCGATCCGTTCCGGGCCTTCATGATGAAGAACGTGCGCGAGAAAGACCTGAAGCTGTTTCAGGACCTCTCGCGCCAGCCGCTGCCCGAGAAGGCCGAGGACATGTCGCTGCGCGTCCTCGTGCCGTCCTTCATGATCTCGGAACTGAAGCGCGCGTTCGAGATCGGATTCCTGTT
>JAXDNZ010000058.1:0-4451 GCA_034669185.1 Hyphomicrobiales bacterium | reverse complement strand
TCATGTCGACGTTGACGTTGGCCTCCGCGAGCGGCCCGAAGATCGCGGCCGCGACGCCCGGCTTGTCGGGCACCTGGCGGATCGAGATCTGCGCCTCGTCCTTGGAGAAGGCGATGCCGGTAACGACTTGCTGTTCCATGATCTCACTCTCGTCGCAAATCATCGTGCCGGGCGGCTGATTGGCCAAAGGGTCGATATCTTCCGGCCGGTCGAAGCTCGAGCGCACGAAGATTCGCACATTGTGCACCATGCCGAGCTCGATGGAGCGCACCTGCATGACCTTGGCGCCGAGCGACGCCATCTCCAGCATCTCCTCGAACGCGATCTTTTCCAGCCTCTGCGCGCGCGGTACCACGCGCGGGTCGGTCGTGTAGACGCCGTCAACGTCGGTGTAGATGTCGCAGCGATCTGCATGAATCGCCGCCGCGATCGCCACGGCCGAGGTGTCGGAGCCGCCACGTCCGAGCGTGGTGACGCGCCCAGTTTCCTTATTGAGCCCTTGGAAGCCGGTGATGACCGCGACCTGGCCAAGCTCGCGGAAGCGCTTGATCAGCTCGTCGCCATTGATGTCCTCGATGCGCGCGGCCCCATGCGCGTTTGAGGTGAGGATCGGAAGCTGCCAGCCCTGCCAGGAGCGTGCGTTGACGCCGATGCCCTCGAGCACGATCGCCAGCAGCCCGGCCGTCACCTGCTCGCCCGACGCCACCACGGCGTCGTATTCGCGCGCGTCATGCAGGGGCGCTGCGTCGCGGCACCAGTCGACCAGCTGGTTGGTCGTGCCCGCCATGGCCGAGACCACGACCGCGACCTCATGGCCGGCATCGACCTCGCGCTTGACGTGGCGCGCGACGTTGCGGATCCGCTCGATGTCGGCGAGCGAGGTTCCGCCGAACTTCATGACGAGGCGGGACATGGTCGAGGCTGAGGAGTTCCCGGGAAATGCGGGCTACTCCATAGCGGCGGGGGTGCGGTGAGGCAACCCGCGCCGTCACGCCGCCTTCCTGATCTCGGGCAGGTGCTGCGCGACGAGCCGCAGATCCTTCACGAACCGCGCGTATTCGCGCGCCTTCGCGGCTTCGTCCGGCAGGCGCAGCAGGAACGACGGGTGCACCGTGATGAAACCCTCGACGCCGTCGCGCAGCGGCATCAGCCGGCCGCGTGCGCGCGAGATCGTGGTGTCGCGACCGGTCAGCGCGCGTGCCGCGGTCGCGCCGAGCGCGACGGTGAGGCGCGGCTTGAGGAGGTGCAGCTCGTTGTCGAGCCACCAGCGACACGCCTCGATCTCCTGGTTGTTCGGTTTCTGGTGGATGCGCCGTTTGCCGCGCGGCTCGAACTTGAAATGCTTCACGGCATTGGTGACGTAGACCCGGGACCGGTCGATCCCGGCTTCCGCCAGCGCGCGGTCGAACATCTGCCCGGCCGGGCCAACGAACGGCCTGCCCTGAAGATCCTCCTGATCGCCCGGCTGTTCGCCGACGAACACGACCTGCGCATGAGCCGGCCCTTCGCCGAAGACGGTCTGTGTGGCGTTCTTGTAAAGCGGGCAGCGCGTGCAGCTCTCGGCGGCCTTGCGGGCTGCGGTGAGGCTGCGGAAGCCGGCGTCGTCGCCTTCGTGTTTCGGCATCGCGATACCCTTGGCGCGGCGTGGCGCGGTCGGCGCAGACTCGACCATCCGGCGCGTGCGGTCGCCGGCCTCGGCGAGAAGGCCCGGGATCAGTGCCGTCTCCGGCATGTTACGCCAGTATTTCTTCGGCATCTCGGCCTGCATCGCCGCAAGGTTGGCGCGCGCCGGGTTGAACGTCGCGCGGTAGTAGGTGCGCCACCAATCCTCGAGCGCATCCTCGGCTGGCGCATCGTTCTTGGAAACGCCGGCCGAGAATGTCAGTTCCTTGCCGTCCCAATGCATCGCGCCCTGTGGCGTGAGGATCGACCAGCGCATCGCGGCGAAACGGCCGACGAAGAACTCCGCCATGCGGCGCAGGATGTGGTGCTCGGGCTCGAACCACGCGACGTAACGGTCGCCTTCCTCATCCGCTGTCTGCCGGAAGCGAAGGAACGCCGTCATCTTGTGCATGTCGCGCCGCACGGCTTTTTCCATGCGCTCGAGCCGATGCACCAGCGGGTCGGATGCGATCGACAGAAGTTCGCGCTCGCCATGCGTAATGCGCCACAGCGCCTCGTAAAGCAGCGCAAAGCGCTCCGGATCGTTGTGGCACGCGACCGTCTCGGCGAGAGACATGTAGGCGGCCGGCACGCTGAACGACACTGTTCCATGCGGTGGCGGCGCGCCGGCCAGAAGATCGGCTCCGACGCGCCAGACCACATCCGCCGGCGCGATGCCGGCACCGATCAGCCCGCGCGCGGCATCGCGAAATTCCTCGAACGCTTCGTCGCGAGTGAGATCGACGCGATACATGGCTCATCCAAACAGCGAGAGTTGCTCCGAAGCAGGCGCGAGCGCCGCGCGCAGACGTGACGACGTCGCGTCGGCGGTCGCGCGATGGTCCGCCGCAATGATGAACGGCCGCGCGCGGCGCAGCGCGCTGGTGAGCCGCATGAGATCGTCGAGGCGCAGCGTGCAATGACGCCGCGCGACGATGATGCGGTCGACGGTCTTGCGGCCGAGCCCCGGAATGCGCAGCAGCTCCTCGCGAGTGGCCGTATTCACGTCGATCGGAAAGCGCCCGCGGTTGCGCAAGGCCCATGCGAGCTTGGGATCGATGTCGAGATCGAGCATCCCGTTGTCCATGCTCTCGGCAATCTCGTTCGCTGCGAAGCCGTAGAAGCGATAAAGCCAGTCGGCCTGATAGAGCCGGTGCTCCCGCCGCAGCGGCGCGGCCTTCAGCGGCAGCAGGCGGCTTGCATCCGGGATCGGGCTGAACGCCGCGTAGTAGATGCGCTTGAGGTCGTAGCTCGCGTAAAGCGACGCGCTCGTTTTGACGATCTCGGCGTCGTTTGCGCCGTCGGCGCCGACGATCATCTGGGTGCCTTGTCCGGCCGGCGAAAATTTCGGCGCCTTGCGGTCCGATTGGCTCTCCGCGATGCGTAACCGCAGGCTCGCCATGGTCGACTTGATCGAGGCGGTGCGCTTCTCCGGCGCGAGCGCCTTCAACCCGCTCTCGGTCGGCAACTCGACATTGATCGAGAGCCGGTCGGCGTGGAGGCCGGCCTCCGCGATCAGGGCCGCATCGGCGTCCGGAATGCTCTTGAGATGGATGTAGCCGCGGAAGCCGTGCTCTTCGCGCAGCGAGCGCGCGACGCGCACGATCAGCTCCATCGTGTAATCCGGCGAGCCGATGATCCCGGAAGAGAGGAATAACCCTTCGATGTAGTTGCGGCGGTAGAAGTTCAGCGTGAGGTCGACGACTTCCTTCACCGAGAAGCGCGCACGCCGAACGTTCGAGGAGCGCCGGTTGATGCAATAGGCGCAGTCGAACATGCAGGCGTTGGTGAGCAGCACCTTGAGGAGCGACACGCAGCGTCCGTCCGGTGTGTAGGAATGGCAGATGCCGCAGCCGGTCGTGGAGCCGAGCCCGCCTTTCCGCGAGTCGCGCCCTTCGGCGCCGGACGACGCGCAAGACGCGTCGTATTTGGCGGCGTCGGCCAAAATTTCCAGCTTTTGCAGCGTCGAGAGCATGTTCTCTATTTGTTCTTATTAGCCGGTGAAGTCAAGCGCGCTACAACGCGGCCCAGTGTTACGGTCGCGGAAGGAACTCATGGACCATCGCAATCTCGGCGCCAGCGGCCTGAAGGTCTCGCCGCTCTGCCTCGGCACCATGATGTTCGGCGGCGCGACCGACGAGGCCACCGCAAGCCGCATCGTCGCCAAGGCGAAAGAGCAGGGCGTCAACTTCATCGACTCGGCCGATGCCTATAACGGCGGCAAGTCCGAGGAGATCGCCGGCCGAGCGGTCGGCAACCAGCGGCATGACTGGGTTGTGGCGACCAAGCTGGCGAACCCGATGGGCGCCGGCGCGAACCGCGGCGGCCTCTCGCGCAAATGGGTGATGCAGGCCGCCGACGAAAGCCTGCGCCGGCTGGGCACCGACTACATCGACATTTACTACCTGCACAAGGAGGACCGCGCGACGCCGCTCGCCGAGACCGTGCGGGCGATCGGCGACCTCTTGCGGCAGGGCAAGATCCGTTACTTCGGCGTGTCCAATTACAAGGCTTGGCGCGTCGCCGAGATCTGCAATCTGTGCGACCGGATGGGAATCGACCGCCCGGTGGTGAGCCAACCCTATTACCATGCGCTTTATCGCGTTGCGGAAGTCGAGCACCTGCCGGCCTGCGCGCATTACGGCCTGGGCGTGGTCAGCTATTCGCCGCTCGCGCGCGGCGTGCTCACGGGCAAGTACCAGGTCGGCGCCGACGCGCCGAAGGATACGCGCGCCGGCCGCGCCGACAGGCGCATGCTGCAGACCGAGATGCGCCCCGAAACCCTGGAG
>JAXDNZ010000057.1:0-5733 GCA_034669185.1 Hyphomicrobiales bacterium | reverse complement strand
GGCTTCTGCAGAGCTATGTCTGGCAGGACTACGACCTCTGTCCGAAATTTCCCGAGCTCACGCGCTTCCTGACGTTCTGGAAGGAGAAGCTTGAGGGTCCGCTGCATTCGGTCATGGTCGCGCATTCCGGCCTGATCAAGCCGGCCGAGCTGAGGACGGTCGACGGTCTGTACCGGCTGCACTAACGGCCAAAACCCATCCTCCGAACAGGCTGGCGCCCGTCGGTTGAGGCGGTATCATGCGGCCAATGGCGGTCGCCGTAGCGCGCGATCGCATAAGAAAACTTCACACAGCCTTGAGGGAGGAATGAATGGCGAATGTTCGCCTGCTGGCCGCCGTCCTGTTCGCGTCGGCTGTCGCTTCCTACGCGCACGCGGCAGACACCGTGAAGATCGGCGTCATTTATCCGCTGACCGGCAATGCCGCGCCGGCAGGAAACTCCGCCAAGGACGCGGTCGAGCTTGGTCTCGAGATCGTCAATGGGGAGCATCCCGAACTCAAAGGCATTCCACTTGCTGAGACCGCCGGCTTGCCCAATCTCGGCGGTGCGAAGATCGAGCTCATCAGCGCCGACCACCAGGGCAATCCGTCGGTCGGGCAGAACCAGACCTTGCGTCTCATCAACCAGGACAAGGTCGTCGCGATGCTGGGCGCGTACCATTCCTCCGTTGCGCTGACGTCGACGGCGGCGGCCGAGCGGCAGGGCATTCCGTTTCTCGTCGCGGATTCCGTCGCACTCAACATCACGCAGCGCGGCTTCAAGTGGACATTCCGCGTCGGTCCGATCGCGCCCGATTTCGCCAAGGCCTACACGACCTTCCTCACTGAGTTGAAGAAGTCCGGCAAGAAGATCGACTCGATGGCGGTCGTGAACGAAAACACCGACTACGGCAGCTCGGTCGCCGCGAGCGTGCTCGAAGCCGCCAAGCAAGCCAACATTCCGGTCGCGGCGCAGATCGCCTACAACGCCAACTCCACCGATGTGTCGGCGCAGGTGTTGCAGCTCAAGGACAAGAAGCCCGACGCGGTGATCTTCATCAGCTACACCGCCGATACGGTGCTGTATTTCAAGACGATGAAGAACCTCGATTATCTGCCGCCGATCATCATCGGCGACGATGCCGGCTTCTCCGATCCGACCTTCATCCCCAACGTCGGCGACCTCGCGCAGGGCGCGGTCAACCGCAGCGCCTGGGACGCCGGCAATCCCGGCAGCATCACGTACAAGGTCAACGAGATGTTCAAGAAGAAATACGGCCGCGATCTCGATGACACGAGTGCGCGCTGGATGCAGGGCTTCCTCGTGCTCGCCGAGGCCATCAACCGCGCGGGCTCTACCGATCCGGCCAAGATCCAGGCCGCGCTGAAGGCAACCGACCTCAAGCCCGACCAGCTCATGATCGGCTATCAGGGCGTGAAGTTCGACGACACCGGGCAGAACACGCTCTCGGCGACCTATCTGATCCAGCTTCAGGGCAAGGAATACAAATCGGTGTGGCCGGAGAATCGCGCGACCGCGAAGTTCGAATGGCCGATGAAGGGGTGGAGGCAATAACTTCCCGTTCGGCTGAACCGGAAGCGCCGGCGCGTGCGGTGCCGGCCGCCACGTAGCGCGTCGCGAAAATCGGTCCTCGCAGGCTCGCGGGAATCGGGTGGTTTGGCCGCCCGCGCAAGCCCATGTCGGTAAGCAGAGACTGGAGGAGGATCGCCATGAGCTTTCGAATTACCGGCCTGCCGGCCGAAGACTTCCGTCACCTGTTCGCGCTGTCGGATGCCGAGCTTGCCGCGCACGGAGCGGTGCGCCGGACCGCCGACGGTCCCTACCCATGTCGCGTCAGCCTTACCGACGCTTCGCCCGGCGACGAATTGATTCTCGTAAATTACGAGCACCATCCGGTCGACTCGCCGTACCGCATGCGCTTTGCCATCTACGTGCGAAAGGGCGACGAGACCTACGACGAGGTCGGCGCGGTTCCGCAGCAGTTGCGCAAGCGGACGCTTGCGGCGCGCTCGTTCGACAAGGACGGCATGATGGTTGACCGCGAACTGGTCGAGGGCACCGCGCTTGAAGGCGCGATCGAGCGCCTGTTCGCGAACGCGCGCGCGGCTTATCTGCACATCCACTACGCGGCGCCGGGATGCTACGCGGCACGGGTGGATCGCGCGTGACGATCGCCGGGCAATCAAGCAAGATGCCGGGTGGCGGCAGAAGGGCGTCATCCGATATCATGGAGACACCTCGACTCTCGGCCGCCATGCATTACCACTTGTTTCAAACGCCGATGGGCTGGTGTGGCATCGCCTGGAGCGATGACGGCATCACGCGCTTTCGCCTACCCGACCCGGACGTCGCCAACGCCGCGAAGCAGTTCAAGGGCAAGGCGGTGGCGCCGCCACCGCACATCGCCGACGCGATCGCGCAGGCGAAACGCTACTTCGCGGGCGAACGGATCGATTTCACCGCGATCAGGCTCGACATCGGCGGCATAGAGCCGTTCCGCCGCTCGATCTACGACGCGCTGCGCAAGATCGGCTTCGGCGAAACCGTCACCTATGGCGAGCTCGCCAAACGCGCGGGCGCAACCCAGCCGCAAGCCGCCCAGGACGTCGGCGTCGCGATGGCGCGCAACCCGGTGCCGCTGATCATTCCCTGTCATCGCGTGCTCGCGGCTGGGGGCAAGCTTGGCGGCTTCTCGGCGGCCGGACGTACCGACGCCAAGCAGCGCATGCTCGCGCTTGAAGGCGTCTTCATCGACAACCAGCCGCGGCTGCTCTGACCCGCGCGCAAAGCCATTGCGGCGTCTCCCCGAAGGCGGCACATTGCTGCCGATCCTGAAAAATACGGGGAGACCGAAGGCATGGCTGCGTCGAAGGTTGCAATCGTCACGGGTGCGGGCACGGGCGTCGGGCGCGCGGCCGCGCTCGCGCTGATGAAGGCGGGCTACGCGGTCGGTCTCGCAGGCCGGCGCAAGGAACCGCTCGAGGCGGTCGCCAAGGAAGGCGGCGGCAACGCGCTGGTGGTGCCGACCGACGTGAAGGACATCGCCGCGATCCGCGCGCTGTTCGCCGCCGTGAAGGAGAAATACGGGCGGCTCGACGTCCTCTTCAACAACGCCGGCATGGGTGCGCCGCCCGTTCCATTCCATGAGTTGCCGGTCGAGAAGTGGAAAGAGGTCGTCGACACGAACCTCACCGCGCTTTTCGTGTGCACGCAGGAGGCCTTCAAGATCATGAAAGACCAGACTCCGCGCGGCGGGCGCATCATCAACAACGGCTCGATCTCCGCGCACACGCCGCGCCCGCGCTCGGCCGCCTACACGTCGACCAAACACGCCGTGACCGGGTTGACCAAGTCGACCGCGCTCGACGGCCGCGAATACGATATCGCGTGCTCGCAGATCGATATCGGCAACGCCGCGACGCCGATGACTGACCGCATGGTCGCGGGCGTGCTGCAGCCGAGCGGCGAGATGAAGCCGGAGCCGCGCATGGACGCCCAGCACGTCGGCAGCGCGGTGGCCTACATGGCCTCGCTTCCGCTCGACGCCAATGTGCTGTTCATGACCGTGATGGCGACCAAGATGCCGTTCGTCGGACGGGGGTGAGCAGCGGCCGCGGAAAAGGACGTCCTCCATGTTCCGCTCGATCGTCGCAGCCGCGCTGACGATACTCGTCACCGCCTTGTCTGCGCTCGCCCAGCCGTTCCCGAGCAAGCCGATCCACCTGATCGTCGCCTATGCGCCGGGCGGCACCGGCGACGTCGTTGCGCGCGTGATCGCGGACAAGCTTGGCCCCGCGCTTGGGCAGACAGTCGTGGTGGAGAACCGTGCCGGGGCGAGCGGAGCGATCGGCGCGACCGCGGTCGTCAACGCCGCACCGGATGGCCACACACTTTTGGTCGGCCAGACCGGCGAGGTCGTGGTCAACCAATACTGGATCAAGGGGCTGACCTACGATCCGACGGACCTGATGCCCGTGGCGCTGGCGACCATCGTGCCGCTTGCGCTCACGATCCCCGGCAAGGCGCCGTACGCCAGCATGTCCGAGATGCTGAAGGCGATACAGTCTTCCGGCAGGCAGCTCTCGTTCGCCTCCGCCGGCACCGGGACGCCTGGACATCTGGCGGGCGAGTATCTGAGCGCGAAGCTGCCCGGCAAGCTCGTGCACGTCCCGTACAAGGGCGCGGGACCGGCGCTCAATGACATCATCGGCGGTCATGTCGACATGTACTTCTCGGGCTTTCCGGCCGTGATGCCGCTGATGAAGGCCGACACCGTGAAGGTGCTTGCCGTCTCGTCGGGGCAGCGAGCGCAGGCTGCTTCCGAGATCCCCACCGTCGCCGAGGTCACCGGGTTCGCCGATTTCGACTTCACGCTCTGGCAGGGTTTCTTCGCGCCGCGCGGCACGCCGAAAGAGGTGATCGCGCGGCTCAACAGCGAGGTCAACAAGATCCTCAACGAGCCCGCGACGCGGCAGAAACTGCTCGAAGCCGGCGCCAACGTGGTGCCGCAGTCGACCGAGCAGTTCGCCGCCTTCGTGAAGGCGGAAAGCGAAAAATACCAGCGCATCATCCGCGAGACGGGTGTGAAGCCGGATTGAGCGAACCAGATGGCCAAAGAAGCAGCCGCTCCGCTGATGGAGCACTGGCACGAATTCTATCTGCTGATCGGCGCTGCTGCCGCGGCGCTGGTCGCGCTGCTGTTCGTTGCGGCCTCGATCGGCGCGTCAGCCTTGCGGCGCGTCGGGCTGGCGTAGCGGATGTTCGGCGACGAAGGCCTCCATCGCCATGCAGTTCGCGTAGATGCGCCCCGCGGCCGGATAGTCGGACGGGTCGCGCGCGCCGAACAGTTTCGCACTGGTGAGATGCGCGGCAAGGCATATGTCGGCAACGGTGATCTGATCGCCGACGCAGAACCTGCCGGTACGCGGATCGCGCGCAAGCACCGCCTCGATCGCGTGGCTACCGGCGTCGAGCCAGTGCCGCACCCATTTGGCGCGCGCCGCCTCGTCGAGATGCAGTTCGTCTTCGAGATGTTTGCGCACCCGCGGCACGATGAAGGGATGCGCATCCATCGCGACCATTTGGGCGAGTGCGCGCGCATGGGCTCGCGCGCGCAGATCTTTCGGCAGGAGCGGCGGATCGGGATATTTTTCATCGAGATATTCGAGGATCGCGAGCGACTGGACGAGCGGCGGCCCTTCACCATCGATCAGCGTCGGTACCACGCCTTCCGGGTTGAGGGCCTGATAGGAGGCCGCGAACTGATCGCCTGCGAGGAGGTCGAGTGGAACCTGCTCCATCGCAAGACCCTTCAGGCGCAGCGCGATGCGCACTCGAAACGCGGCCTGCGAACGCCAATAGGTGAAGAGCTTCAGACGAATGTCTTGTGCAGGGTGCCGAGCGACGCACGGTGAGACCAATCGGGCCTCCGCAAGGGGCTAGCTCGCCAGGACTTTGAGGGTCGTGACGTTTCCTTGCGCGAGCCGCTCATTGATGGCTTCGGCGGGCGAGGGCTTGCCGAAGCGGTAGCCCTGCAGCGAATGCACGCCCGCAGCGCGCAGGAACAGCTGTTGCTCGGCGGTCTCGACGCCCTCCGCCGTGACCTTCATGCCCAGGCCGCGGCCGAGTGAGACGATCGCGTGCACGATCGACGCCGCGTCCGCCGCGGTCTCGATCGAACGCACGAACGAGCGGTCGATCTTGATCCTGTCGAACGGGAAGCGACGCAGATA
>JAXDNZ010000056.1:0-5285 GCA_034669185.1 Hyphomicrobiales bacterium | reverse complement strand
CCCCGTCCTTGCGCGTTTGTTAGCACATACATTTAGTCGATCCAGTTCTCCCGGCACGCGCCGTCGGACAATTCGAGTTTCTTCAGCATCAGAAACCAGGCAACGCTCCGATCTTGGGGTCGGCGATCGCGAGCGCCTTGAACAGGTCGCCCATCCCGTCGCCGCCGCCTGTCAGCCGGAGAAGCGCCGCATCGACATCGGCGGCCTGCAATTTGGTCGCATTGGCCTTCAACGTCTTGGCTCGCTCGACGATTCCGAGGCGGTGCAGGAAGGCGCTCTGCGTGATCGGCCCATGGATCCGTCCGCCGACCCGCTCCGCCGTGCGTGCGAGCGCGGCGAAATCGACATGCGCGGTCAAGTCGGCAAGGCCGGGCTCGGCGAGCGGATCGGCGAGTCGGTGTTGTCGTACCGCTTGGAGCGTGTCGCCCGCCGCACTTTCGATGTGGCCGTAGTCGATGACGAGAGCGGCGCCGCCGTCGCGCACCAAGCGCTCCGCAAGCCCGGCTGCCACGTGATCGTCGCGCCATTCATAAATCGCACCCTCGGCTGCGTCGTGCAGCGCATCGGGCAGCACGCGCTCGAATCCCGGCATCGCATCCGGCGATAGCGCGAAGACCAGGCGGTCGCCGGCAAGGCCGACCATGCGGACGTGCCAGCCGTCCGGCGTCTTCACCGCCTGATGCACTGGCAAGGCGTCGAAGAATTCGTTGGCGATGACGATCGCCGGCCCTTCGGGCACCTCGCCGAGATCGCGATGCCACGCGAGCGGGATATCGAGACCGGGAAGCGTGTCACGCTGGCGCGCGACCAGGCGCGGACTCGTCTCGACGAGATGCACCGTGAGCGCGGTACGAAACCCCGGCATGATGTTCGCGGCGCGCAGCGCATCCGCCATCAGCGTGCCGCGGCCGGGGCCGAGCTCGATCAGCCGCAACGACGAAGGCGAGCCCATCGCCTGCCAGGTGGCGGCGGCCCATAGGCCGATCAGCTCGCCGAACATTTGGCTCACTTCCGGCGCGGTGATGAAGTCTCCGCCGCGGCCGAGCGGATCGCGAGCCATGTAGTAGCCGTGCAGCGGATGGCCGAGGCAGAGCGCGACGTATCGAGCCACGTCGAGCGGGCCATCGATTGCGATCAGGCGGCGGAGTTCGGTTTCGAGCGGTGTCATGCGGGCTGCGCGGCGCGCAAGGGCGGCCGACGCAGCGCGATAATGACCAAAACAACGCCAAACAGGAACAGCGGAACGGACAACAACATGCCCATGGTTAAGCCGCCCCACAGGAAGCCGAGCTGCGCGTCGGGCTCCCTGAACAATTCACAGAACGAGCGTGCGATAGCGTAGCCGATCGCGAACGCGCCGATCACCAAGCCGGGACGCTTGAGCGCGCCGAGACGCACAAGCAGATAAAGCGCGCCGAACAACACGAGACCTTCGAGCGCCGCCTCGTAAAGCTGGCTCGGATGGCGCGGCAACGGCCCGCCGCTCGGAAACACCATGCCCCAAGGCTCGTCGGTGACCCGGCCCCACAGTTCGCCGTTGATGAAGTTCGCGAGCCGCCCGAGGAACAGCCCGATCGGCCCGACCGCGCAGGTGACGTCGCCGAGCGACAGCACCGGAATCCCGCGGCTTTTCGCGAACAGCACGACCGCCGCGATGCATCCCGCAAAGCCGCCGTGGAACGACATGCCGCCGTTCCAGAGCTGGATGATCTCCAGCGGGTGCGCGGCGAAATACGCCGGGCTGTAGACCAGCACGTAACCGAGCCGGCCGCCGAGGATGATGCCGAGCGTCACCCACACGATGAAGTCGTCATAGTCGGCGATCGTCATCGGCGCCGGGCCGTCCCAATATTTTTCGTTGCGGACGATGGCGCGTGCGTAAAGCCAGCCGATCAGGATGCCGGCGATGTAGGCGAGCGCGTACCAGCGGATCGCGAACGGGCCGATCTGGATCAACACCGGATCGAATTTTGGAAATTGCAAAAGGAGAGGCGGCATGTCTGCGGCTCGCGGCGAGTGCGCTCCTTCCGCTCGCCGCGTGGCGAAGTCAAGGCGGGCACGGGTTGGAATATCCGGTCGTGGCCGTCATACTTCGTGCCGCGTTAAATGAAGTGGCGACTTTGAGTCAGCTCCACCATGACCCAGCCGAAAACAGCGTTTGTCTTCGCGGGCGGCGGCAGCTTCGGTGCGATCCAGGTCGGGATGCTGCATGCGCTCGCATCGCACGGCGTCGCGGCCGACATGGTGTTCGGCTCGAGCGTGGGCGCGATCAACGCGGCCTATTACGCGGGAACACCCACGATCGAGGGAATCCGCGAACTGGAAACGATCTGGCGCGGGCTGCGCCGGCGAGACGTATTCCCGGTGACGTGGCGCACCTTGTTCGGCTTCATCCGGCGGCGGGATTTTCTCATCACATCCGATGGTCTGCGACGGCTGATCGAGACTCATCTGCCCTATCGCAATCTGGAGGATGCCAAGATTCCGATCCATGTCGTCGCGACGGACATCCTCTCCGGCGAGACCGTCGTCTTGTCCCGAGGTTCTGTGGCGGACGCGGTCCTCGCCAGCGCGGCGATCCCGGCGGCCTTCGCGCCGGTGCCGTTCGAGAACCTCTATCTCGCCGACGGTGCGATCTCCAGCAACACACCTGTCAAGGTGGCGGTTGCCCAGGGCGCAAAACGTCTCGTCATTCTGCCGACCGGATATGCGTGTGCGCTGCAGACCCCGCCGAAGGGAGCGGTGGCCAATGCTCTGCACGCCTTGACGTTGCTGATCGCGCGGCAATTGATCAGCGAACTCGAGGGACTCGATCCGCGGATCGACTACTTCGTGCTGCCCCCGCTGTGTCCATTGGGGGGATCGCCCTACGACTTCTCGCGCACAGCGGAACTCATTGCGCGGGCGGTCGAAAGCACTGATGCATGGCTCGCGGACGGCGGTCTCGAGCGGCCGAGGACACATGCGCAGCTCGGCGTGCACAAACACAGTCACTGACGACGCGATCAAGGATGCCGCCCTTGCCTGGTGGCGGCGCAATCCCCATTCTCATGGTGATGAACACGAGCCGCGCCGGAGGCAAAGATGGCCCAGACGACGAACCGCTTTTTCGATGAGGCCGCGCGGCTGATGAACGACGCGGCCGGTGTCGCCACCGGAGTGCGGCGCGAGTTCGACACCATGATGCGTACGCAGGCCGAGCGCATCCTGCGCGACCTCGACGTGGTGCAGCGCGAGGAGTTCGAGGCCGTCAAGGACATGGCGCGCCTCGCGCGCGAGGAAAACGAAGCGCTGAAGGCTCGGATTGCCGCGCTTGAGGCGAAGCTCGGCACGGGCCCGGAAGGACAGCTTTAGGGTCCGGAACGGCTAGCCGCTCGGCGATTTCCTTGTCTTTCCGGGCCCTTGCCGGTATAAGCCCGCTCGCCTGCGGCCCCGACACCCCTGGAGGCACGCCGCGGAGCAATTCACAGTCAGGATCAAGGATTTAGACCATGGCGACCGTCAATGAACTGAGCGCGACGGCGCGCGCGAAGGCCGGCAAGGGGGCCGCCCGCGCGGTGCGTCGCGAGGGCCGCGTGCCCGGCGTGATCTACGGCGACAACAAGGAGCCGGTTACGATCGCGCTCGACTTCAAGGAACTGCGGCAGAAGATCTATGCCGGCCACTTCCTTACCACCGTGTGCAACCTCGACGTCGATGGAACGAAGCACCGCGTGATTCCACGCGACTTCCAACTCGACCCCGTCAAGGACCATCCGCTGCACGTGGATTTCCTTCGGCTCGGCGAGGGCGCGCTGGTGCGCGTGCGCGTGCCGATCCACGTCAAGAACGCGGACGCTGCGCCTGGCATCAAGCGCGGCGGCACCGTCAATATCGTGACCCATACGATCGCCGTGCAGTGCCCGGCCGACGATATTCCGCGGGCCTTCGACGTCGATATCACCGGCCTCGAGATCAATTACTCGCGGCATCTCAGCGACATCCAGGTGCCGTCGAACGTGAAGGTGCTCGAGCAGGGCGATATCACGCTGGTGACCATCGTTCCGCCGTCGGGATACGCGGAAGAAATGAAGGCGGCGGCAGAAGCAGCAGCAGCAGCAGCGGCGGCAGCCCAGGCCGCGGCGGATGCGCCTCCGGCTCCCACCGGCGCGCCCGGCGCCACACCGGCCGCGGCGGCACCGGCAGCGGCGCCCGAGAAGAAGTAAGGACGCCTTGTCCTTGCCCGTCCCGGCCGTGCCAACGCGGCCGGGACCGGATCTCACGTCTCGCTGCGGTGCCTGATCCATGCTGCTGTTCGTCGGGCTCGGCAATCCGGGCGCCAGCTACGCGCGCAACCGCCACAACGTCGGCTTCATGGCGGTCGATGCCATTGCCAAGCGCCACGGCTTTCCGTCCTGGCGCCGGCGCTTCCAGGGCGTCGCGGCCGAGGGGCAGATCGGCGGCGAGAAGGTCCTGGCGCTGTTGCCCGGCACCTACATGAACGAGTCCGGACGCGCGGTGGCGGAGGCGATGCAGTTCTACAAGATGGCGCTCGGCGAGGTGTCGGTGTTCCACGACGAGATCGAGCTGCCGCCGGCGAAAGTGCGCGTGAAGGTCGGCGGCGGCATTGCGGGGCACAACGGGCTGCGCTCGATCAGCGCGCATGTCGGCAACGATTATCGCCGCGTGCGCATCGGCATCGGGCATCCGGGCGTGAAGGAAATGGTGCATGGCCATGTGCTGAGCGATTTCAGCAAGGACGACCGGGAATGGGTGGAGGCCTTGTGCGAGGCTATCGCGCAGAATGCCGAGTTGCTCGCGCGCGGGCAGGATGCGACGTTCCAGAACAAGGTGCATCTCGCCATGGCGGCGAAGGGATTTGATAAAGACGGAGACGAGAAGAGCGCGGACAAAGACGAACAGTAAGGGACGCATGCTGCTTTCTCTTTACCTCTCCCGCTTGCGGGGGAGGTCGGATCGCGAAGCGATCCGGGAGGGGGCAAGCGACAAATCCAACGCAAGCAGTTTCCCCCTCCCTAACCCTCCCCCGCAAGCGGGGGAGGGGACGCGTCGTGCTCGCGGCGAATAAGAAATCGAACGTAGGAATTACCATGGGCTTCAAATGCGGCATCGTCGGCCTGCCGAATGTGGGCAAGTCGACGCTCTTCAATGCGCTGACGGAAACGGCGGCGGCGCAGGCGGCGAATTATCCGTTTTGCACCATCGAGCCGAATGTCGGCGAAGTGGCGGTGCCGGATCCGCGGCTCGACACGCTCGCCAAGCTGGCCAAGTCGGCGCAGATCGTA
>JAXDNZ010000055.1:0-4553 GCA_034669185.1 Hyphomicrobiales bacterium | reverse complement strand
GGTGCAGCCGCCGCAAAGGGCGCGCCGAAGATCGCCCGCGCGAGCGATCCGCGGCTGAAGGCCTTCGAGAAGGCGATCAACGCCGTGCTTGGCGATCTCGCCGAGCAGGTCGCGCGCGACGGCGAGGGTGCGCGCAAGCTGGTCGAAGTCATCGTCGAGGGCGCGACCTCGAAACGCTCGGCGCGGCGTATCGCGATGTCGATCGCGAACTCGCCGCTGGTGAAAACCGCCATCGCCGGCGAAGACGCCAACTGGGGGCGCGTCGTAATGGCGGTCGGCAAGGCCGGCGAACCGGCGAACCGCGACAGGCTGTCGATCTGGTTCGGGCCGCACCGCGTCGCCCACAGGGGCGCGCGCGACGACAGCTACGACGAGGCGACCGTGTCGGCCTACATGAAAACGCCGGAAATCACGCTGCGGGTCGCGCTCGGCATGGGCAAGGGACGCGACCGGGTGCTGACCTGCGACCTGACCGAAGGCTACATCGCGATCAACGCCGATTATCGGTCTTAACTAATTGATTCCGCTGTTCTTTCAATGCATCTAAATTTAGACTGATGCGTTGAAGGCTCCTTAACCGGGTACGCCTAACCTGCAGCGCAAGGGCCGTGAGCGTGAACGTCGTCCTCGTTGTCGCTTGCGCCTTCGTCGATGCCGACGGCCGCGTGCTGCTGGCGCAGCGGCCCGATGGCAAGCCGATGGCTGGGCTTTGGGAATTCCCGGGCGGCAAGGTCGAAGCGGGCGAGACCCCCGAAGAGACCCTGATCCGCGAGAGCGAGGAGGAACTGGGTATCGTCGTCAGCCAGGCGTGTCTCGCGCCGCTGACCTTCGCAAGCCACCGGTATCCCGACTTCCATCTGCTGATGCCGCTCTACGTGTGCCGGCGCTGGGACGGGATCATCACCGCGAAGGAAGGCCAGAGACTGGCCTGGGTGCGGCCGAACCGGCTGCGCGACTACCCGATGCCCCCCGCGGACGAGCCGCTGGTGGCGCACCTGACGACGCTGCTCTGAGTCCGAAAGAAAACGGAGGCGACCATGACGGACGTTTCGATCTCTGAAGCCCGGCGGCTCGCGGCGCGTTTCCTCGCCGACGAGAGCGGGGCGACCGCGATCGAATACGCTCTGATCGCGGCCGCCATCGGCGCGACCATCGCCACCACCGTGTGGGCGTTCGGCGCCCAGTTGCGCGACGGGACCTACGCCAAGGTCTACAACGTGATGTGACGCGAGACCGCGTCCGCACGCCCTCCCCCTCGATCCGGCAATCCGTATAAAGTCGCTCCCTGACGGGCATCGCCCGACGGGGAGGACTCTTTTGGACGCGGATGTGATCGTCGTCGGCGCGGGCCTTGCCGGTCTCGTGGCCGCCGCGGAAGTCGCCGATGCGGGCCGGCGCGTGATCGTACTCGACCAGGAGCCGGAAGGCTCGCTCGGCGGACAGGCGTTCTGGTCGTTCGGCGGATTGTTCTTCGTCGATAGCCCGGAGCAGCGGCGGCTGCGCGTGCGCGACAGCCGCGATCTCGCCCTGCAAGACTGGATGGGTTCGGCCGGCTTCGACCGCGACGAGGACCATTGGCCGCGCCGCTGGGCCGAGGCTTACGTCGATTTCGCGGCCGGCGAGAAGCGGGCCTGGCTGCGCCAGCAGGGCCTCAAGATTTTTCCGATCGTCGGATGGGCCGAGCGCGGCGGCTATCTGGCCACCGGCCACGGCAATTCGGTGCCGCGCTTCCATGTCACCTGGGGCACCGGACCGGGCGTGATCGAGCCGTTCGTGCGGCGTGTTCACGAGGCCGAGAGCCGCGGGCTTTTGTCGTTCCGCTTCCGCCATCGCGTCACGTCGCTCAGCCGAACCGGCGGCACGGTCGACGGCGTGCAGGGCGACGTGCTCGAGCCGAGCAACGCCGAACGCGGCACCGCAAGCTCGCGCCGGCTCGCCGGTTCGTTCGCATTGCGGGCGCAGGCCGTGATCGTGACCTCCGGCGGCATCGGCGGCAATCACGACCTGGTGCGGCGCCATTGGCCCAAGCGCCTCGGCGAGGCGCCGCGCCACATGATCTCGGGCGTTCCCGAACACTTCGATGGCCTGATGCTCGACGTCGTGAAGGCGGGCGGTGGCAACATCATCAACTCCGACCGCATGTGGCATTACCCCGAAGGCATCCAGAACTACGCGCCGATCTGGAGCCGCCACGGCATCCGCATTCTCTCCGGCCCCTCGCCGCTCTGGCTCGATGCGCGCGGCCGCCGCCTGCCGGTGCCGCTGTTTCCCGGCTTCGATTCGCTGGGCGCGCTCGCGCACATCACGCGCGAGGGCCATGATCACTCCTGGTTCCTGCTCAACGAGCGCATCATCGGGCGCGAGTTCGCGCTCTCGGGCTCGGAGCAGAATCCCGATCTCACCGGGCGCAGCATCAAGCTGGTGCTCGGCCGCGTCGGCAAGGGCGCGCCCGATCCGGTGCGGCGCTTCATGGAACGCGGCGCCGATTTCGTGATCCGCAAAACTTTGCCCGAACTCGTCGCCGGCATGAACCAGATCGGCGGAAACCTGATCGACACGGCCGAGCTGGAACGCGAGGTGATCGCGCGCGACCGCGAGATCGACAACAAGTTCGGCAAGGACGCACAAGTGATGGCGACCCGCGCCGCGCGTCAGTATCTCGGCGACAGACTGATCCGTGTCGCAAAGCCGCACCGCATTCTCGATCCCGCGGCGGGGCCGCTGATCGCCGTGAAGCTCTCGGTGCTCACGCGCAAGACGCTGGGCGGCCTGGAAACCGACCTGTCGGCACGCGTGCTGCAGCCCGGCGGCACACCGCTTGCCGGCCTCTACGCGGCGGGCGAAGTCGCGGGCTTCGGCGGCGGCGGCATGCATGGCTACCGCGCGCTCGAGGGCACGTTCCTCGGCGGCTGCATCTTCTCCGGACGGACGGCGGGGAGAGCGGCGGCGAAGGCCGTGAAGTAGACCCGCTCGTCCCCGCGAAAGCGGGGACCCAGAGCCAAAAAGTAAGAACTGGATTCCCGCTTTCGCGGGAATGAGCTGAAGCTCAGCGCGCCAGCGCCTTCTCGATCGCGGGCTTGATCACGCTCTGCAGGTTCGCAGGTGTGATCGGTCCGACCAGCTTGTAGGCGATCTTGCCGTCGCGCCCGACGATGAAGGTCTCCGGCACGCCGTAGACGCCCCACTCCATCGAGACGCGGCCGTTGCCGTCGGCGCCGGCCGCCGCGAATGGATTGCCGTAGCGGCCGAGGAAGCGGCGCGCGTTATCGGGCTGGTCCTTGTAGTTGATCCCGACGATGCGGATGCGCTTGTCGGCGCTCAGCGCGTCGAGCAGCGGCGCCTCGTCGTGACAGGGCACGCACCACGAGGCCCACACGTTCACCAGCGTCACGGCGCCCGTGAAGTCAGCCGCCGCGATTCCGGGCAGCGGCTTGCCGGCACGATCGAGCAGTCCCGCAATCGGCGCGAGGTTGGTCTGCGGCGCCGGATGTCCGATCAGCGCCGAGGGAATGCGCGAGGGATCGCCCGATCCGAGGCGGAAGAAGAACAAGGCGGCGAGCGCGAGAAAGAGCGCGAGCGGCAGCAGCACGATGAGGCGCCGCACGCGAGGTTTCTCGTCCGAAGCCGCCGCGCTCATGCGGCCTCCGGCGCTTTGGCGTCCGAGCGGCGCGTGACGCCGCGCGCTTCCAGCGCAGCGAGGCGGCGGCGCTGCGCGTCGTAGTCCGCCAGCACCCACGCGATCAGCGCGATCACGACCAGCACCGCCACCGCGTAAGCGGCGACGATGAACGATGCGTGCGGCCCAAGCTCCATCTCACGCTCCCTGCGCGGCGTGCGCCCGCATCAATCCCATCGCGCGCACGCGCCGCCGCAGGATCTCGTTGCGCATGGCGGCGAGGTGCAGCGTCACGAACAGCAGCATGAATGCGAGCCCCATCACCAGCAGAGGGGTCAGGATCGCCGGATGGATCGCCGGGCCGCCGACCCGGAACACCGAGGCCGGCTGATGCAGGGTATTCCACCAGTCGACCGAGAACTTGATGATCGGCAGGTTGACGGCGCCGACCAGCGTGAGGATCGCGCCGGCGCGCCCGGCGCGCGAGGGATCGTCCACCGTGCGCCACAACGCGATCAGGCCGAGATACATCAGGAACAGCACCAGCACCGAGGTGAGCCGCGCGTCCCACACCCAATAGGTGCCCCACATCGGCCGGCCCCAGAGCGAGCCGGTGAACAGCGCGAGAAACGTAAAGGACGCGCCGAGCGGCGCCGCGGTTTTGGCGGCCACGTCGGCGAGCGGATGGCGCCAGACCAGCGTGCCGATCGCGGCGACGCTCATCACCGCCCAGACCGCCATAGACAGCCACGCGTTCGGCACGTGCACGAACATGATCTTCACGGTCGCGCCTTGCTGATAGTCGTCGGGCGCGACGAACCACGCCTGATAAAGCCCGATCGCGAACGCGATCACAGTCGCGGCGATGAGCCACGGCAGAACGCGCGCGACGAACGCGAGGAAGCGCGTCGGATTGGCGAGGTCGATCAGCGCCATG
>JAXDNZ010000054.1:0-2837 GCA_034669185.1 Hyphomicrobiales bacterium | reverse complement strand
GATCGCGCCCGCGGCCTTGAGGCGCGCGACCGCGACGGCATCGTCCGAAACGAGGCGGCCCTTTCCGCGCGGCAGGCCCCAGGTGGTCGGCAGCCCCGTGACGTTGAAGGCTTCCTTCACCGTCATCGGCACGCCGAGCAGCGGCTTGCGCTCGCCGCGCGCGAGCGCCGCATCGGCTTGCGCGGCGGCCGCGCGCGCCTTGTCGAAGTCGCGCACCACCACGGCATTCAGCTTGCCGTCGAGCGCCTCGATGCGGGCGATCGCCTGGTGGGTCAGCTCGAGCGCGGAGACCTGACGCGCCGCGAGCGCGGCCGCGAGCTCGCGCGTGCCGCGATAGGAGCCCCCGGGCGGGGGGTCGACGGTCCGCGCGAGGGAAGGACTTGCCGCCATCGAAAGCCCCGCTGCGCCCGCGGCGATCAGCACGGCGCGTCTGCTCTGCTCGCGTGCCATTTCCGCTCCGCGCGTCGCCGGATGATAATCGCGCCGCGGCGGCCACCGCAACGCGGTTTGGCGGTCATCCGGGGTGTTGGCGGTCGGCCACGACAAAGTCCGGACGCGGTGGCTCGAAGCGGCAGGATCGCGCGGGCCACCTTTGCCCCCTTACGGGCGTCGTGTCGGCGGGAATTCGAAGTTCCCCGGGTTCCCATGCAACGACTCTGGGGGTCTGACGTTGAAGACCCACGGACCAAACATGGAGACGTGACATGATCGGTGATCGCGACGACCTCAATCGTCCGTTGGACGTCAATCGTCCCTTGGATGTTCGCGACGACCCTTATGACCCGCGCGAGACGCGGGCCAGCAGGACCGGCTTCGGATGGGGCGCAGCGGTATTGGCTGCCATCCTGATCGTCGGCGCAATCCTGTTCTTCACCTCGGGCGACAACCGCACCACGACCGCGAGCAACACCAATCCCTCCGCGCCGAACGCGCAGAGCACCCCGTCCCCGACCGTCGGCAAGACCACCCCGCCGTCGGCAACGAAATAGCCGCGACGAAGCGGCAACGACCAGGGCCCCGCTCCGGCGGGGCCTTTTCCGTTGTCGAACGCGTAGGGTGGCTGAGCGCAGCGACGCCCACGCGCACGACCGCGCCACCTTCCATGCGTCCTCATGCCCGCATGCGCGGGGGACGACGATTGAGAGTGACGTAGCCCGGGTTGAGCGGAGCGAAACCCGGGGAGGTCGCCCGCGATCGTCTGAACCCGGCTTTCGCTGCGCTCAAGCCGGGCTACGGCCTATGTGCCCACCCTATACATCCAGCATCTCCTCCCCGGCGAACTCAGCGCGCTCCTGGATGAACGCGAAGCGTGACTCGGCCTTGTTGCCCATCAGCCGCTCGACCGAGGAATCCGCCTCGGCCCGATCGTCGGCCGCCAGCATGACCTTCAGAAGCGTGCGCTTCCTCGGGTCCATGGTGGTCTCCTTCAACTGGTGCGCCATCATCTCGCCGAGGCCCTTGAAGCGGCCGATCTCGACATTGGCGTTGGCGCGGAATTCGCTCTTCAGAATCTCGTCGCGGTGCGCCTCGTCGCGCGCGTAGAACGTCTTGCCGCCGTGGCTGAGCCGATAGAGCGGCGGCACCGCCAGATAGAGGTGCCCGTTGTCGATCAGTTGCGGCATCTGGCGGTAGAAGAACGTGATCAGCAGCGAGGCGATGTGCGCGCCGTCGACGTCGGCGTCGGTCATCACGATCACCTTCTCGTAGCGCAGGTCCTCGTCGCGATAATGCACGCCGGTGCCGGCGCCGAGCGCCTGCACCAAATCGGAAAGCTGCTGGTTGCCTGCGAGCTTGTCCTTGGTGGCTGATGCGACGTTGAGGATCTTGCCGCGCAGCGGCAGCACCGCCTGGCTGGCGCGGTCGCGCGCCTGCTTGGCCGAGCCGCCCGCCGAGTCGCCCTCGACGATGAAGATCTCCGCGCCCTGCGCCGCGCCGTTGGTGCAGTCGGCGAGTTTGCCGGGCAGGCGCAGCTTGCGCGTCGCGCTCTTGCGCGCGATCTCCTTTTCCTGGCGGCGGCGGATGCGCTCGTCGGCGCGCTCGATCACCCAGTCGAGCAGCTTGTTGGCCTGTGCGGGATTGCCGGCAAGCCAATGGTCGCAACTGTCCTTCACCGCCTGCTCGACGATGCGCTGCGCTTCCACCGTCGCGAGGCGGTCCTTGGTCTGGCCCTGGAATTCCGGCTCGCGGATGAACACCGAGAGCATGCAGCCGGCGCCGATCATCACGTCGTCGTGCGTGATATGGGCGGCGCGCTTGCCTTGACCGCTGCGCTCGGCGTGATCGCGGATGCCGCGTGTCAGCGCGGCGCGGAAACCCGCCTCGTGCGTGCCGCCGTCCTGCGTCGGGATCGTGTTGCAATACGAGCCGACAAAGCCGTCCGCATCCGCGACCCAGGCGGCCGCCCATTCGACCGCGCCGTGGCTGCCGGTCTTGCCGACTTTGCCGGAGAAGATATCCGGATGCACCAGCGTGGTGCCGTGCAGCGCGGCGTTGAGATAATCGACCAGCCCGCGCTCGAAGTGGAACGTCTCCCGCTCCGGCACGTCATCGACGCCAGCGAGCAGCGCCTTGTCGCACGACCAGCGGATCTCGACGCCGCCGAAGAGATACGCCTTCGAGCGCGCCATCTTGAACACGCGCGCCGGCTTGAACGCAGCCTTGGCGCCAAAAATCTGCGGGTCGGGCTTGAAGCGCACCGAGGTGCCGCGCCGGTTCGGCGTGCGGCCCATCTCCTTGAGCTTGCCCTGCGGGGTGCCGCGCGCGAACGCCATGCCGTAAAGCCTGCCGCCGCGCGCGACCTCGACCTCCATGCGCTCGGACAATGCGTTCGCGACCGA
>JAXDNZ010000053.1:0-4879 GCA_034669185.1 Hyphomicrobiales bacterium | reverse complement strand
GAGATCACGCTCAACGAGAACCTGACCTACGGCGTGCAGTTCTTCCTCAAGAGCAAGGACCTCGGGCTGGGCGACGACAAGGGCTCGGGCCTGCTCAGCCGCACCGCGACCCAGATTCTCAGCCGTCCGCTGCCGGGCTTCAACTTCCTGCTTGGGCCGGAGCTCGAACCACGGCTGATCATCGACGCCCTGCGCACCGTGTCCGACGTAAAGGTCCTCTCCACGCCGTCAGTGGGCGTGCTCGACAACCAGGTCGCGACCTTGCAGGTCGGCGATCAGGTGCCGGTCGCGACCGCGAGCGCGACCGTGCTCACCGGAACCGGCTCGCCGGTCGTCAATACGATCGACTATCGGAACACCGGCGTGATCTTGCGCGTCGTGCCGCGCATCAATTCAAACGGCAACGTCCTGCTCGACGTCGAGCAGGAGATCAGCAACGTCGCGCCCGGCTCCGCCGGCTCGCTGACGCCGACCGTGTCGCAGCGCAAGATCAAGAGCTCGATCGCGGTGGCGAGCGGCCAGACGGTGCTGCTCGCCGGCCTGATCAGCGAGACCCACCAGAACAGCCGCTCCGGCATCCCGCTGGTCGACCAGCTCGGCGAGCTTGGCAAGCTGATCGGCAGCAACAACAAGTCGCAGCTGCGCACCGAGCTGATCATCTTCATCCGGCCGCAGATCATCCGCGACGGCGTCGACGCCATGCGGGTCGCCGAGGAGCTGCGCACCAAGCTGAAAGGGCGGCTGGGGGTCGTCGAGCCGGGTTCGCGCCAGCGCTAGATGCGCCACGCGACCTGGGTCAATGCCGCCGTCGCGCTTGTTGCGCTCGCCGCCGCCATCGCCAGCCTGATGCTCGTCCCTGGTGTGCGCGGCTATCTGGGCGCGGGTTTGGCATTGATCGCGGCGGCGATCGCGGCGGTCGACGCACGCCGCTTCATCATCCCGGACGAGCTGTCGATTGCGGGGCTTGTCCTCGCGCTCGCGCATGCGTGGGCGAACGTGCCCTACGCGGCGCTGGAGGCGGTCGGGCTTGCCGTCCTGCGCGGCATCGTGCTCGCGCTTATGTTCCTGGCCCTGCGCGCGATCTATCGGCACCTGCGCGGACGCCACGGCATCGGGCTTGGCGACGTGAAGCTTGCGGGCGTTGCCGGTGCGTGGCTCGATTGGCTGAGCGCAATGCTCGCAATCGAGATCGCGGCGCTCGGCGCGCTCGCGTTCTTCGCACTGTGGCATTTTGCCGGCCGCCGCACGGTTCGGGCGACCAGCCGCGTGCCGTTCGGCGTGTTCCTGGCGCCGGCGATCTGGATCGCGTGGCTGATCGAGACGGTGTGGCTGACGACCGCGCTCTTGTAGCCGCATGAGACATGAGCGCAGCGACATGCGGGGTGATGGCCCCATCGTCGGTTGCGGCGCAGCATGAGCGGCCGCACAGTGCCCATGCGCATTTTATGGATCGCGACGCTGCGCGGATGCGCATAATCTCCGCACGTTCATGCTCGACCGCCGGACCGGGACTTCCAGCGACACCGACGAGACGCCGCCCGGCGAACGCGCGCGCGGCGTTTCGCGTTTCTCCATGCTCGCGCCGTTTCACGTGCGCAGCTTCCGTTTCCAGTGGCCCGCCGATCTGCTCACCTCGTGGGCGTTCGAGATGGAAACGATCATCCTCGCCTGGTACGTGCTGGTCGAGACCGGATCGGTGCTGTGGCTCACGGCGTTTGGCGCCTCGCAGTATCTCGGAACGCTGATCGCGCCGCTCTATGGCGTCGCCGGGGATCGTCTCGGCCACAAATCGCTGCTGCTCGGCATGCGGGCCGCGTACGCGGTGTTTGCCTCGACGCTGCTGGTATTCGCGCTCTTAGGCGCGATCACGCCGCTGGTCGTGATCGTGGTCACGACCTTGATGGGCCTGGTCCGACCCTCCGACCTCGGCGTGCGCGGTGCGCTGATCGCCGAGACCATGCCGGTGAACACGCTCATCGCTGCGCTGAGCATTTCACGCACCACGCAGGACTCCGCGCGAGTCGCGGGCGCGCTCGCGGGCGCGAGCATCTTCACGTTCTTCGGCATGGCGCCGGCTTACGTGATCATCACCGGCTTCTACGTCGTCGGCGCGATGCTGATGCTGGGAGACACCGCGCCGGTACGGCACGTGTCGCTCGCGATGACGCCGGAGGAGGCGCAGGGGAAGTCGCCCTGGCGCGACCTTAAGGAGGGCCTGGCGCACACCTGGAACACGCCGATCCTGCTTGCGCTGGTGTCGCTCGCGTTCCTGACCAATCTCTCGGCGTTTCCGATCACCAACGGCCTGATGCCGTATGCGGCGAAGAATGTTTACGGTCTCGATCAAACCGGGCTCGGCTTCATGGTGGCGAGCTTCGCGGGCGGTTCGCTTATCGGATCGATCGTGCTGAGCAACCTGCCCGGCGGGACGCGCCTGACGCGCCTGATGATCGTGGCGTCGGGGATCTGGTACCTGCTGCTGCTCGGCTTCGCGCAGGTGCCGGCGCCGTTCTATGGCGTCCCCTATCTCATCCTCGCCGGCATCGCGCAGAGCCTCAGCATGGTGTCGCTGCAGATCAACCTGCTGCGTGCGGCGGGCGAGAAATTCCGCGGCCGCGTGATGGGCGTGCGCATGATGGCGATCTACAGCCTGCCGCTCGGCCTGCTGGCCGCGGGCCCGTTGATCGACTGGATCGGCTACCGCGCGATGGCGTCGAGCTACGCCATCGTCGGGATCGTGTTCACGCTGCTGATCGGACTGCGCTGGCGCGCGGACCTGTGGCGGTAGGGCGTGATGCCGAAAAGTGGGTACCGGTTTTCGGAAAGGATCATGCCCAAAGGATTCACGCCGCGCCGCGCGCGATCTTCTTTTCTTCCTCCGGCATCGGCAGCTCTTCCATGCGGGCGCCGGACATGCCGGTGATGAGACGCGTGGCGCGCTGGAACGTCAGGTAGTTCCAGAGCCAGCTGATCGCGACCACGAACCGGTTGCGGAAGCCGATCAGGTAATAGATGTGCGCCACGCACCATAAGAGCCAGGCGAAGAAGCCCTTGAGCTTGAGCCGGCCCATCTGGATGACGGCGCGCTTGCGGCCGATGGTGGCGAGGGAGCCAAGATCGCGATAGCGGAACGGTTTGACGGTCTCGCCTTTCTGGCGCGCGACCAGCAGCGCGGCGACATAGTTGCCCTGCTGCTTGGCGACCGGCGCGACCCCCGGCAGCGGATTGCCGTTCGCGTCGTCGATTGCCGCCGTATCGCCGATGACGAAGATGTCGGGATGACCCGGCACCGACAGGTCGCCCGTGATCTTCACGCGCCCGGCACGGTCAGTCTCGGCGCCGAGCCATTGTCCGGCGGGCGAGGCGATGACCCCCGCGCCCCAGATCACGGTGCTGGCTTCGATGCGCTCGGAACCCATCGAAACGCCCTGGGCGTCGAGCGCGGTGACGGGCGCGCCGAGGCGCACCTCGACGCCGAGCTGCTCGAGCGCAGCCTTGGCGGCTTCCGAGAGCGGCGGATCGAACGGGGTCAAAAGGCGCGACGCCGCCTCGACCAGGATGATCCGCGCCGCGCGCGGATCGATCGAGCGGAAGTCCTCCGCCAGCGCGCGGTTCGCAAGCTCCGCGATCGCGCCGGCCATTTCGACGCCGGTTGGCCCGCCGCCGACGATGACGAAGTTCAACAGCCGCTTGCGCTCGGCCGGATCGGTCTCGCTCTCGGCCTTTTCGAAGGCGAGCAGGATGCGGCGGCGGATGTAGGTCGCGTCGTCGATGGTTTTCAGCCCCGGTGCGAACGCCGCCCAGTCGCCGTGGCCGAAATAGGCGTGCTGCGCGCCGGTCGCGAGGATCAGATAGTCGTATGGAACGCGGCGGCCTTCGGCCAGCACCTCGCGCCGCTGCGTATCGACGCCCGACACCTTGCCGAGCATGACGTTCACGTTCTGCGCGCGCGACAGGATGGCGCGGATCGGCGAGGCGATCTCGGCGGGCGAGAGCGCGGCAGTCGCGACCTGATAGAGCAGCGGCTGGAACAGGTGGTAGTTATGCCGGTCGATCACCGTGACGTCGAACGCGCTGCCGTCCAGCGCCTTCGCGGCCGACAGGCCGCCGAAACCGGCGCCCACGATGACGACGCGAGGGCGGTTCATGATCGGCTCCTTTGCGGGCCGTGCAGGCTCCCTCTTCATATAGGCTGTTGGGCGCAAACCGATAAGGGCGGGCCACATGACGGATGGATTACGGCGCGTGCCGGCGGCGGCGATCCGGGCGTTCATCGCCGAGTCGTTGACGGCCGCAGGGTTGCCGCCGGGCGACGCAGCCAAATGCGCAACGCTGATGACCGAGGCCGATCTCACCGGCGCCGACGCGCATGGGGTGTTCCGCTTGCCGCAATATGTGCGGCGGCTCAAGGCGGGAGGCTTCAACGCGCGCCCGAACATCACGGTGACCCGTTCTGCGCCCGCGACCGCGCTGGTCGATGGCGACAACGGCATGGGCCATCTTGTGATGTCTCGCGCGGCCGAGACCGCGATCGCGCTGGCGCGCGAGACCGGAGTCGCCTGGGTCGGCGTGCGCCGCTCCAACCATGCGGGACCGGCCGGGCTTTATGCCGAGATGCCGGCTGCGGCCGGCATGATCGGGCTCTACACGGCGGTCGCGAACGCCAACCACATGGCGGTATGGGGCGGTGCCGATGCGCTCCTTGGCACCAATCCGCTCGCGATCGGCGTGCCGTCGGGCAGCGGGCCTTACGTGCTCGACATGGCGACGACGGTCGTCTCCTACGGCACGGTGAAGAATTACGCGCTGCAAGGAAAGCCGATGCAGCCGGGCTGGATGGTCAACACCGCGACCGGCGAGGACATCATCGACGCGAAGC
>JAXDNZ010000052.1:0-3731 GCA_034669185.1 Hyphomicrobiales bacterium | reverse complement strand
ACCTTGAGCTTGGGCATGGGGATGCCGCGCGAGATGCTCAGGTTTTCGAGCAGATTGTAGAGGCGCGGTTGCTCTGCCCGCGTGACCTCCTGCCCGCCCGTCACCGCGTCGATCATCGACTGATGGAATTTGTATGCGATCCAGATCCACAGCGCCGTTCCGACGGTGGCGAACGGCGACGCCTTTACGGCATCGTAGAAGGCCTCCCGCAACAGCCATCCGATACCCGCCTCGTTGGTCATCGCCTCGGCGATGAGCGCGCCGGCAAACACCATGACGTAGACGAGGAAGAACAGCCCCGCGAGCAGCAGAACCGAACGGCGCCGGTTCGACTGGATGTGCGTGTAGAGGCCGTAGGCGTGTTCCATGCCACTCGCTCTGATCGCGCTCCCTCCCCCGCTAACGGGGGAGGGGCAGCGTGGGAGGAACTAGAACTTCACCTGCGGCGCCTGCTCGACTTGCGCACGCGACTCACCGAGGTCGAAGAACTGTTGGGTGTGGAAGCCCAGCATGCTGGCGAACAGCACGGCGGGGAAGTTCTGGATGCCGGTGTTGTATTCCTGCACGGCATTGTTGAAGAAGCGCCGTGACGCTGCGAGCTTGTTTTCGATGTCAGAGAGCTCGGCCTGAAGCTGCTGGAAGTTCGCGTTCGCCTTGAGATCCGGATATGACTCCGACAGCGCGAAAATCTGCCGAAGCGCGCCGGAGAGCTGGTTCTCAGCGGCGACCTTTTGCTCGACGCCGGGCGCCGCGATCGCGGTATTGCGCGCCTGGATCACGGCTTCGAGCGTGCCGCGCTCGTGCGCCGCGTAGCCCTTCACGGTCTCGACCAGGTTCGGGATAAGGTCGTGGCGCTGCTTGAGCTGGACATCGATGTCGGCGAACGACTGATTGACCCGCTGCCGCATGGCGACGAGCCCGTTGTAGATCATGATGATCCACAGCACGAGTACGACGAGGACACCAATGATGATCCAGGTCGAGGAAATCGAGGACATGGGGGCTCCTTAAGGGCTCCGGACGGGTGATTTGCGCGCGCGGACCTTACCGCAGGAATCGCGGCAGCGGCAGGGCGCCCGCAGGGCGGGTGGATGTTGGTCGCACCGGGCCGGTTCACGGTTCAAAACCGGCCTAAATTGCTGTTAACGCTCGTGCGCTAAGGTGGAACATTGCGTCGCATCCATTGTTGATGGTCAGACGCAATGTGACAGGGCTTTCGCATGATCACCCGTCAATTCGCCTTTGCCGCCCTCGTCCTCGCCACCGTCGTGCCGGCGCTTGCGCAAGATGCGACCGATCCGACCTCATCCATCCCCCTGCGCGCGACCGGCGGGGCGTATCCGGCGCACCAGAACATGCGCCAGTGGCTGGGGTCGAACCTGATCGGCGCCAAGGTGCTGAGCGCCTCGAACGAAACCATCGGACGGGTCGCCAATCTCGTCATCAACGACGACGGCGCGATCGAATCCGTGGTGATCGCGGTCGGCGGGCTGCTTGGCGTTGGCGCGAAGGAAGTGGCCGTGACCTACCGGTCGCTCAATATCGTCCGCAGCAAGACCGGCGGCGCCATCGACCACATCACGCTCGCCGCCACGAAGAACGACCTGCGCCATGCGGCTGAATTCAAGACGCTGAGCCAGGTGATGGCGGAGCGCCAGGCTGCGCGCTAGCCGGCTTCGCGGATCCTCACCGCGCCTTCGAGATCCACCGAGACGAGCTGCGAAATTCCCCGTTCCGCCATGGTAACCCCGTAGAGGCGGTTCATGCGGGCCATGGTGATCGGATTGTGGGTGATGATGACAAAGCGTGTCTCGGTGAGCTTCGTCATCTCGTCGAGCAAGTCGCAGAAGCGGTCGACATTGTGATCATCTAGCGGCGCGTCGACCTCGTCGAGCACGCAGATCGGCGCCGGATTGGTCAGGAACACCGCGAAGATGAGCGCCAATGCGGTCAGCGCCTGCTCGCCGCCCGAAAGGAGCGACAGCGTTGCGGGCTTCTTGCCGGGCGGCTTTGCCAGGATATCCAGACCGGCTTCGAGCGGATCCTCGCTCTCGATCAGCAGCAACTCCGCCGCGCCGCCGCCGAACAGCGAGGTGAACAGGCGCTGGAAGTGACCATTCACGACCTCGAACGAGGCGAGCAGGCGTTCGCGCGCTTCGCGGTTGAGGCTCTGGATACCCTGGCGCAGGCGCTTGATCGCCTCAATCAGGTCGTCGCGCTCGGTCGTAAGCGTTCCGTGCTGCGCTTCGACTTCGCGCAGTTCTTCCTCGGCACGCAGGTTGACCGCGCCGAGGCGCTCCCGATCGCGGCGCAGCTTGTCGAGCCGCTCCTCCACTGTGGCGACCTCGGGCAACTCGCCGGATTTCAGCTCGGCAAGCGCGGCGGTCTGTTCGGGCTCGGTCTCGAGCATCTCGCGGATCTCGTGCGCGACGTCGGTCAGGCGCCGGCCGGCGGCTTCAAGGCGCTCCTCGGCGCGCGCAGCTTCCGTGCGCGCTTCGCCGAAGGCTTCGAGCGCGGCACGCGCCGCCCGGTCGGCATCGGCGAGCGCAGTCTCGCCCGCGGCAAGGCGATCATGAGCCGCGCGCCGGGCGGCCTCGGCTGCCTCGACCTCGTCGATCAGGGCGCGGCGGCGCTCCGCGAAGGCAGCCGGCGCTCCTTCGAGCGAGGCGCGCTCGGCGCTTGCTTCGGTGCGGCGCTCGGTAAGCGTCGCGATCTGACCGTCGGCGCTCGTCTTGCGGCCATCCCATTCGGCGCGCTCGGCGGCAATCGCCGCGAGACGCCGGGCGCGAAGTTCGGCTTCGCGCGCCAGCGCCTGTGCCTCGCCGCGCGCTTCCGCCAGCACGGCCCGCTTCGCCGCGACCTCGCCGCGCGACTCCGCGAGCTGGCCTTCCAGCTCGGGGATTGCCGCCAAAGCCTCAAGTGCCAGTACGGCGTCGCGCTTGGCCGCAATGGTCTCGTCACGGCTGGCCGCGAGTCGCACCTTTGCCTCGGCCAATGCCGAGAGCCGCGCGGTCAGCCGGCTCGCCTCGCGCTCGGCGGCGGTGTGCGCGTCGCGCGCCGCATCGGCGTGGCTCTGCGCCTCACGGCGACGCGCGCGCGTATCGGCTTCCGCCGCGACCGCCGCATGCATCTCGGCTTCCGCGGCCTCGACAACATGGCGCTTGCTCTCCGCGTCGGCGCGGGCGGTCGTAAGTTCGGATTCAAGATCCGCAAGGCGGTTCTTGGCGGCGAGGCGTCGCGCCGCCGCGGTCGGAGCATTGGAAGCCGCCGCAAAGCCGTCCCAGCGCCACAAATCGCCCTCGCGTGACACGAGCCGCTGTCCGGGCTTGAGGTGCGCGACGCGCATTGCGCCGATCGCGCGATCGACCACACCGATCTGTGCAAGCCTTCGCGCAAGCTCTGGGGGCGCCGTCACATGGCGCGCGAGCGGCTCGGCGCCTTCCGGCAGCGCTGGATCGCCGCCATCGGCCGCCGCGCCGGCCCAGCGGATCGGCGAAGCCGGATCGACCGGTGCTTCGAGATCATCGCCAAGAGCCGCGCCGAGCGCTGCCTCGTAGCCCTTCTCCACGGTGACGAGGTCGATCGCCGGCGGCCAGAGCTTCTTTGCCTCGACATCGATAAGCTTGGCGAGCGCCTTGGCCTCGGCTTCGAGCCGGCCGACGCGGCGATCGGCCTCGGCGAGGGGACCGCGCGCGACATCGAGTCCTTGCCGCGCGGCCGAATGCGCAGCC
>JAXDNZ010000051.1:0-4861 GCA_034669185.1 Hyphomicrobiales bacterium | reverse complement strand
CAAGGCGGTGGAGCGGCTCGCGACGCAAGACAAGGTCGACTTCATACTGCCTCCCTGGAGCACGGGCATGAACCTCGCCGCGGCTCCCATCCTGAACAAATACGGCTATCCGCATCTCGCCGTCACGGCCAACACCAATCGCGCACCCGAGATGGTGAAGCGGTGGCCGAACCTGACTTTTTGGCTTGGCCTGCCGTCGGAGCTGATCGATGGTCTCGTCGAGACGCTCGCCACCATGCGCAAGGACGGCAAGATCGGCGACAAGATCGCGATGGCGGCCGTCGGCGACCAGTTCGGCATAGAGCAGTCGACCGCGGCGCGCGAGGGGCTGAAGAAGGCGGGCTTCAATCTCGTCTACGACAAGTCCTATCCGTTCGGCAGCCAGGATCTTCAGCCGATCATCAAGGACGCGCAGGCGGCGAACCCCGACGCGTTCATCGCCTTCAGCTATCCGCCGGACACGATCGGCCTTACGGATCAGGCCAAGACCGCGGGGTTTTCCCCGAAGGTCTTCTACGTCGGCGTCGGCACCGCGTTTCCGCTGTTCAAGGGCAAGTTCGGCGCGAGCGCGGAGGGTGTGATGGGCGTGGGCGGATCGAACGCGGACCTGCCGGGCATCAAGTGGTACATCCAGCACCACAAGGAGGTCATCGGCCGCGAGCCTGATCGCTGGGCGAGCCCGATCACCTACGCGAGCCTGCAGGTGCTGCAGCAGGCGATCGAGCGCGTCGGCAAGATCGACCGCGACGCGATCATCAAGGAGATAAACACGGGGACGTTCGACACCATCATTGGCAAGGTGAAGCTGGTCGATGGCCTCTACAAGGACGTTTGGGCGGTCGGCCAGTGGCAGGGCAACGACTTCTACGCCATCGCTCCGATGAAGCAGCAGGGCGCCCGCGCCCCGATCGTGCCCAAGCCCGCGTGGCAGTAGTCGTCACGATCAGCTTGGCCACACAGGTGCTTCTTACCCTCCCCGTTGTGGGGAGGGTCGGCGAGCAAGAGCGAAGCGAATGCGAGCCGGGGTGGGGGACGTCCTGAGAGTCGCCACACCACCCCCAACCCCTCCCCACCGTCAGGGCGTTTACGCCCGTCTTCGACGGGCTATGGGTGAGGGGAGTCCACCGAGCGCGTGGCAGCGGTATACTTCAATGCGAAGCGCTCAGATGCCATGCCCCTCCTGATCGACATCGTCCTCACCGGCGCCGTGCTCGGCGGCATGTATGCGCTGATCGCGATGGGACTGACGCTGCAATACGGCGTCGCCCGTATCATGAATCTCTCGCACGGCGAGAGCCTCGTCGCCGCGGCATTCGGCGCGCATTGGGGCTTTAGCGTTTTCGCCGTGAGTCCGCTGTTCGGCCTGATCGCCGCGATGCCGCTCGCTTTCGCGGCCAACTGGCTCCTCTACCAGGTCGTGCTGGTCCCGCTCGTACGGCGCGCGAAAAACCGCGCGATGCTCGAGGTCGACTCGATCTTGGCGACCTTCGGGCTCCTGTTCGTCGTGCAGGGCGTCATGCTGGTCGCGTTCGGTGGGCAGTTCTACACGATGAACTATCTCGCGGTGCCGGTGACCGTGCTCGGCGCGACCGTCGCGCTCAATCGCCTCCTCGCCCTTGCCTTCGCACTGGTGATCGGGGTGGCGCTGTATCTCGCGCTGACGCGCACGCGCCGCGGCACCGCGATCCGCGCGGTCGCCGTGGACCCGGTCGCGGCGCAACTGGTCGCGATCGACGTGCGGCGGGCGTCAGCACTTGCTTTCGCACTCGGCGGCGCTCTCGCGGCTGCGGGTGGCGTGCTCGTCTCGATGTTCATGACATTCACGGCGGCGATGGGCGTCGTCTTCACCATGAAGGCTCTGATCGTCATCATCATGGGGGGCGTCGGCAACGTCGCAGGCGCGCTGCTCGCGGGCCTGATGCTCGGCCTTGCCGAGACCGCGGTCGCACGCCTCGTCGATCCGGGCCTCACGATCGCGGTCACCTATGCGCTGTTCCTGACCGTGCTGCTGGTGCGGCCGACCGGGCTGTTCGGGAGGCCGGCGCGTTGAACGGCAAGCTCGGCTTCGTCCTCGGCGCGGCCGCGATCGCGCTGCTGGCCTGCGTGCCGCTGGTCGCGAGCGGGTATCAGCTCGCGCTCGGCATCAGCCTTCTCTATCTTACCGTGCTCGCGACGGCCTGGGCGCTGTTCTCCGGCCCGACGCACTACATCTCGCTCGCGACTGTCGCGTTCTTCGGCATCGGTGCTTACACCGTGGCGGTGCTCGGCGAGGTCATGCCGTGGCCCGCGGTGCTCGCCGTTGCGGGGTTGATCGGCATCGCGGTCGCGCTCGTCGTGGGTCTCTCGACGCTGCGGCTTTCCGGCATCTATTTCGTCATCTTCACCTTTGGGCTCTCGGAGCTGATCCGGCAGGTCGTCACCTGGTACGAGATCAACGTGCATCGCTCGGTCGGCCGCTACATTTTCCTCAGCATCACGCAAGAGCAGATCTACTGGCAGCTGCTCGCGCTCGCCGCACTCGTGTTCGTGAGCGGTTGGCTGATCGGCCGCTCGCGACTCGGCCTCGCGTTGCGCGTCATCGGCGACGACGAAGTCGTGGCGCGACATTCCGGCATCGATACGACGCGCGCCAAGCTCGCGATGTTCGCGGTCAGCGCTCTGTTCATGACGCTGACCGGTGCCGTGATGGCACCGCGCTGGACCTACATCGATCCGGCGATCGCATTCTCGCCGATGCTGTCGTTTGAAGTGGTCATCATGGCGCTGGTCGGGGGCGCCGCTAGCCTGTTCGGCCCGCTGCTCGGCGCGGTGCCGCTGGTGCTGCTGTTCGAGGTGCTGACCGCGAACTTCCCGAACTATTTCTCGATTCTGCTCGGCGCCGTGTTCGTGCTGATCGTCTATGCGCTGCCGCGCGGTGTCACCGGGCTGATCGCCAGCGGCCGACGACGCACCGGCGCACCGGCGGACGCGGCGCCCGCGGCCATCGTGGCTGAAGGCGCGCCGCTCGCAATCACGGGGTTGCGCAAGAGGTTCGGCGGTCTGGTCGCGGTTGACGACGTGTCGTTCGAGGTGAAGCGCGGCGAGATCGTCGGCCTGATCGGCCCGAACGGCTCCGGCAAGACCACGGTGCTCAATCTCATCTCCGGCGCGCTCGCGCCTGACGCCGGCGCGGTCCGTCTGCGGGACCGCAACATCGTGGCTCTGGGCCCGCACCGCGTCGCGCGGCTGGGGATCGCGCGCACGTTCCAGCTCGTGCGGGTGCTCGAATCGATGACCGTGGCCGAGAACGTCATGGCCGGCCTCGCGTTTCGGCTTGCGCCGCTCGGCGGAGCCGCCGCCGAGCAGGCGGCCGCCGGTCTGCTGGTGCGGGTCGGTCTCCGCGGCAAATCCGATCTTCCGGCGACGCAACTCACCTACATCGACCAGAAGCGGCTCGAGCTTGCCCGCGCGCTCGCGCTCGCGCCCGATCTGCTGTTGCTCGACGAATGGCTCGCCGGCCTCAATCCCACCGAACTGGTCGAGGGCATAACGCTGATCCGGTCGCTGCGCGACAGCGGCATTACCATCATCCTGGTCGAACACGTGATGGACGCGATCCGGTCGCTATGCGATCGATGCATCGTGATGAATGTCGGCCGCAAGATCGCCGAAGGCCCGCCGGCCGCCGTGCTGGCTGACCACGAAGTGATCAGCGCGTACCTCGGAGGTGCCGATGCTTGAGGTGCGCGGCGTTTCGGCCTCCTACGGCAAGCATCAGGCGCTTAGCGGTATCGATCTCGAGGTGCGCCAAGGCGAGATCGTGGTGATTCTCGGCGCCAACGGTGCCGGCAAGTCGACGTTGCTTAAGACGATCGCCGGACTTGTCCCCGCGCTGCCGGGCGCGCGCGTCACACTCCAAGGCCGCGACCTGCTCGCGCTGCCGCCGCACGAGATCGTGGAAGCCGGCATTGCACTGGTGCCGGAGGGGCGCGGTATTTTCCCCGCGTTGACGGTGCGCGACAATCTTCAACTCGGGGCCTACCCGCGCCGTGCGCGCGGGGCGGAAACCCGCAATGCCGAACGTGTGCGGCAACTCTTCCCGCGGCTCGCCGAGCGGCAAGGGCAGATGGTCCGCACCATGAGCGGCGGCGAGCAGCAGATGGTCGCGATCGCGCGCGCGCTGATGTCGGCGCCCGATCTTCTGCTGCTCGACGAGCCCTCGCTCGGCCTCTCGCCGATTCTCTGCACCGAGCTCTTCAGTGCGCTCGGTGACGTGCGTGCGACGGGCGTGAGCATTCTTTTGGTCGAGCAGAACGCCAGGCAGGGCTTGAACATCGCCGACCGCGGCTATTTGATCGAGACCGGACGGATCGTCGGGCAGGGCGCGGCCGCCGCGCTTAAGAACGATCCGGCGGTACAGCGAGCCTACCTCGGTGCAATCGCGGAAATGACCTGAACATGCAGAACCTCAAGATCGACGCCGAACGGCTCTGGGGCGAACTGATGGAGACCGCCCAGATCGGCGGCACTGCGAAGGGCGGGATCTGCCGGCTCACGCTCACGGATCTCGACGCGCAGATACGTGCGTGGTTCACCGCACGCTGCGAAGCGCTCGGCTGCACCGTCACGGTCGACGACATGGGAGCAATGTTCGCGCGCAGGCCGGGGCACGGTAACGATATCCCGCCGATCGCGATGGGCAGCCATCTCGACACGCAGCCGACGGGCGGCAAGTTCGACGGCGTACTCGGTGTGCTCGGCGCGCTCGAAGCGCTGCGCACGCTCGTTCAGGCCGGCTACGAGACGTACGCGCCAATCGAGGTGGTGAACTGGACCAATGAGGAGGGCTCGCGCTTTGCGCCCGCGATGGTCGCGTCGGGTG
>JAXDNZ010000050.1:0-5934 GCA_034669185.1 Hyphomicrobiales bacterium | reverse complement strand
ATTCGGCGGCGAGTTGCTCCTCGGTACAGAAGATATGCGCGTCGTCCTGGGTGAAACCGCGCACGCGCAGAAGCCCGTGCATCGCGCCGGAGGGCTCATAGCGATGCACGGCGCCAAACTCGGCGAGCCGCACGGGAAGCTCGCGATAGCTCCTGAGCCCATGCTTGAAGATCTGCACGTGGCCCGGGCAGTTCATCGGCTTGAGGGCGAACCAGCGCTTGTCCTCGGCTTCGTCACCGGCCGACTGCGCGGCGAACATGTTCTCGCGGAACCAGCTCCAGTGGCCTGAGGTCTCCCACAGCGACTTGTCGAGCAGCTGCGGCGCGTTCACCTCGTCGTAGTCGTTCTCGAGGCGGCGGCGCATGTAGGCGACGATCGACTGGAACAGCGACCAGCCCTTGGCGTGCCAGAACACGACGCCCGGACCTTCCTCCTGGAAGTGAAACAGGTCGAGCTCGCGCCCGAGCCGGCGATGGTCGCGCTTCTCGGCCTCCTCGAGCTGCTTCAAATACGCGTCCAGCTCCGCCTGCGTGGCGAACGCCGTCCCGTAGATGCGGGTGAGCATCGGGTTTTTGGCATCGCCGCGCCAGTAAGCGCCCGCGACCTTCATCAGCTTGAAGGCGTTGCCGACCTTCCCGGTAGAGGTCATGTGCGGGCCGCGGCAGAGGTCGAACCAGTCGCCCTGCCGGTAGATCTTGATCTGCTGGTCCGCGGGAATCGCGTCGACCAGCTCGACCTTGAAGCTCTCTCCTTTGTCGCGAAACACCTGCTTGGTCTTGTCGCGGTCCCAGGTCTCCTTGGTGAAGGCTTTGTCGCGCGCGATGATCTCGCGCATCTTCTTCTCGATCGCCGGGAAGTCTTCCGGGGTGAACGGCTGGTTGCGGAAGAAGTCGTAATAGAAGCCGTTCTCGATCACCGGGCCGATGGTGACCTGCGTGCCGGGCCAGAGGCTCTGCACCGCTTCGGCCAGCACATGCGCGGCGTCGTGGCGGATCAGCTCGAGCGCGCGCGGGTCCTCGCGCGAGACGAATTCGATTTTGGCGTCCTTGTCGATCGGATCGGTGAGATCGGCGAGCTGACCGTCGAGCGTCATCGCGACCGTGCGCTTGGCGAGCGAAGGCGAGATGCCCTTCGCGATGTCGAGACCGGTGATGCTGTCGGGGTACTCGCGGCGCGCGCCGTCGGGAAAGGTCAAGGCGACCATGGTAGCTGCTCCTGTGGCTCACTCCCACGAACGGGCGTGGGTAAGGGGGATGGCAGAAAGCCTCTAACGGATTATCGGCGAAACGAAAAGAGCTCCGTGCGGCGCGGCTCAGAACCACACACCGAGCTTTGTAGTTAAGGTCCGCCCATTCATGCAGAAGGTCCATTGGCGGGACCGGATCGAAATAGTTCGCTCGAATCCCGCACCTCGGGTCATTCGCGCTGATCTTTCAATCCGCTTCGCCGCGCGCCGCAACACGCGACTCAAGTTCGTGCCGCTAACCGCAGCGCGCGACAACGCTTTCATTCCAGATCACACGGGCGCGCCGTCCAATCTGGGCAAAATTGCCCCATCGCCGCCCTTGTGACGCCCAAGTGAGTACCGACGATCGCTGTCAAGAGAGAATGTTCAACTCTCAACAGGCGCGGCAGGGCACGCGGCGTCTGGACGGGCGGCAAACTAGCGGGTCGAGCGCTGCGCGTTGTGTGTGTTGCGTTGGCGTAACCCGCCGAACGGGGACAAGTCATGAATATGCGGTGGGCGCCGGTTTTCCGGCGAGGGGAATCCTTTGGCCTTTTTCCGGCGGCTCTGCTTGCCGCCACGCTCTGCACACAACAGGCTCTGGCGCAGCAACAATTTCTGCAGCGCAGCGCTCCGCCGGTGCCGAACAAGCCGCAGCTCGGCGCTCTCGGCGAGCGCATCAACGCCAACACCATCGCGGTCATCTCGGGCAATCTCAACGCCACCTATGTGACGATCGCCTACGACCTCTCCGCCGTGCTCGACGACGGCGACGAGTTTCGCGTCCTTCCGGTGATCGGCAAGGGCGGCGGGCAGAACATCAAGGATGTGCGCTTCCTCAAGGGCGTCGATCTCGGCATCACGCAGTCGAACCTGCTCGGCTACTACAAGCGCACCAACGAGATCGGCCCGATCGACGACAAGATCGTCTACATCGCCAAGCTGTTCAATGAGGAGATGCACCTCATCGTCCGCGCCGACTCAGGGATCACGTCGATCGAGCAGCTGGCCGGCAAGCGCGTGAACTTCTCCGACGTCGGCTCCGGCACGCAGCTTTCCACGCGCGACATCTTCGAGCGCCTCGGCATCAAGGCCGAGGAGGTGAACATGGGGCAGGCGGATGCGTTCGAGAAGCTGAAATCGGGCGAGATCGCCGCCACCATCCTGATCGCCGGAAAGCCGGCCGGCTCGATGGCGAAGTTGAAAGCCGCGGAGGGTTTTCGCATTCTGCCGGTCGCCTATCCCAAGCCGCTGCAGAACGACTATCTGCCGACCGCGTTCACGGCGGAGGACTACCCCGGCCTGATCGCACCGGGCGAGAAGGTCGAGACCGTCGCGGTCGGCGCAGTGCTGGTCGCGTTCAATTGGCCGAAGGGCACGGACCGGTATCAGCGCATCGAAAAGTTCGTCGAGCGGTTTTTTCCAAAGCTCGCCGAATTCCAGAAACCGCCGCGCCATCCGAAATGGCGCGAGGCCAATCTGGCGGCGGTGCTGCCGGGCTGGAAGCGCTTCGAAGGCGCGGACGAATGGCTCAAGCGCCGCGACCAGCAGGTCCAGGTCGAGCGCCAGCAGTTCGACCGGTTCCTGGCGGGCCGAAACCCCAAGCCGGCGGTGCCGAACGCCGACGATCGCGACCGGCTGTTCCAGGAATTTCTGCAATGGACCAAGGCGCGCGGCGGGCGCTGACGCGTGGGCAAGCAAACCGGCAAGGAGTTGAGTGGCAGCCGCACTAGCGGCGGGAGGAGTTAAGTCATGAGTGCTACGGTCCAGAAGGAAGACGGCGACAATCGCACAACGGTCGAGCCGAGGATGTTTCCAGGCGCAGCCGAGGCTCCCATCGCGCCGGGTGCTCCGCCCGGTATTCCGACCGCGGCGCGCGAGGCGGCGCTCGACGCGGTCGAGCGCGCGCTCGCCGCGAGCCTGCGTCTGCAACGCACGCGGCCGCTGCCGCAGGAGCCCACAAGGCCGCTGCCGCCGGCGCGGCAATTGAACGAAGAGGAACGCCGGCCGCGCTGGCGGTCGCCGTCGCCGTTCGACGGCGATGTCCGCCGCCTGCGCGGGCGGTCACCGCTTGCGCCGGTCGCGATGGCGGTGCCGCCGCCCGAGGACGCGCCGGCCTCGGCCGGTGGGCTGCTCGCGCCGGTCATCGGCGCAGTCGCAATCGCCGCGCTCGCCGCGCTGTTCGCGGTCGGCGCCGTGCCGCTGCCGTTCGGCGCCGCGGCGGAGAATCCAAGCGATACTGCGGCCTCCCCGCCGGTCGCGTCAGTCGAGCAGGCCGCGCTGGTGGAGCGCTTCGTCGCGCTGCGGCAGCAAGCCGAGCCCTCGCAGCCGATCGTGCCGCAACCCATGAAGGCTGAGCGGATCGTGATGCCGGCGGCGCCGAGCGTACGCGCGCTCGACCACGACGAGATCGCCGCCCTCTACGAGCGCAGCCAGGCGCTGATCGAGCAGGGCGACATCGCGTCCGCGCGGCTGACGCTCACGCGCGCCGCGGAAGCGGGCGACGCACGCTCCGCGCTAGCGCTCGGCACGACCTACGATCCGGATGTGCTGAAGAAGCTCGGCGTGCTCGGCGTTGCGGCCGATCCGTTGCAGGCGCACGCCTGGTACACCAAGGCGGCCGGACTCGGCTCGCCGGAGGCGTCGTTGCGGCTCGAACGGCTGGCCGGGCGCTAGGGAGAGCCTGTAGCCCGGCTTGAGCATAGCGAAAGCCGGGTCACGCTGCGAACCAATCCCGGATTTCGCTCCGCTCAATCCGGGCTACGAACTCTCGCGCCACGACCAGCGCGCGTAGCGCCACGGCAGATACCAGCGCGCGCCGGCGGGCGCCGCCTCGGGCACGCGGTCGATGCCCGAGGTGCCCCAGGGATGGCAGCGCAACAGCCGCGCGAGCGTCATCCAGCCTCCGGCCCACAGCCCGTAGCGCTCGAGCGCCTCGTCGGCATATTCCGAGCAGGTCGGCAGGTGGCGGCAATGAAAACCGACCAGCGGCGAGAGCGTGTAGCGGTAGAGTTTCACGAGCCCGCGGCCCGCAAGCCGCGGCAGACGCGTGACCCACATTAACGCAGCGGCAGGCATGACCGGCGATTGGCACGGCGACGGCCCAGTGGCAAGCGCGGTGCCGCTTGAACCTTTGGCCCGCTCCGGCGACAAATAGACCATGAATCGCTCCGTCCTCGTCGTGGTGCTTGCCTTGCTTTTCCCCGCCATGGCGAGCGGGCAACGCCTTGCGCCCGGCGAAGCGCCGCGCGGCGCGCCCTCGGAAGCCGAGCCGACATCGCCCTCGTTACCGGCACCCTCTTCGCCCGGGCCGTCCTACGCGCAGGAGCGCGACAAGGCGCCGGGCGGCCGTCCATCAGGGCCCTCAACTGCGAGGCCGAGCTCAACACCGGCCACGACGCCGAGCCGGCCCGGCGCGGCCCCGCAGGATGGCGAGGCGCCGATGCGCTTCGACGTCGTGCGCGAGGGCCCGCAGGAGAGCTGCGGCAAGGCCTGCCGCACTTGGGTGTCGGCGGCCGGCCGCATCACGCCCGATACGGCGCGCGACTTCCAGACCTTCGCGCGCGGCCGCGAGCTGCGCGGCGCGGTCGTGGTGATCGACTCCAACGGCGGCACCGTGACCAGCGGCCTCGATCTCGGCCGCGCCTTCCGCCGCCTCGACATGACGGTGATGGTCGGCAAGACGACCCTGCTTCCCGGCGACGGCGAACCGCGCGCGACGCTCTCTCCGCGCGGCACCTGCGCGTCGATGTGCGCCTTCGCGCTGCTCGGCGGCGTGCGCCGCAACGTTCCGGCCGAAGCGCGCGTGCTGGTGCACCAGATCTGGCCCAGCTCGAAGCGCGAGGACGCGGCGGCACAGACCTATGTGGCGGAGAATCTCGTGTCGTTGCAGCGCAGCCTCGGGGCGCTCGCGCGCTACACCGTGGAGATGGGCGTCGATATCGAGATCTTCGAGATCGCGATGAAGATTCCGCCGTGGGAGCGCATGCGCGCGCTCTCGGCTGACGAGATGCGCCGGATGCGCGTCAGCACCGTCGACAAGCCGTTCGATCCGCCGATGACGGCCGCCGCGGGACCGGTCACGCTGCCGCCGTTGACCGACACGACGCCGGCGGCGCTGCCGGCCACGGGGAGCTGGGCTTACGCCGAGCGCGCAGGCCTGCGCGGCCTCGCGCGCCGTCACCCGCTCACGGTCGAGGGCGACGACATCGGCAGCTTCGAGGTCCTGTTCGCCTGCGGCGACGCGCCCAACGCCTACACGCTGCACTACACCGAGAAGCGCCGCCAGGGCGAAGCGCGCGATCGCCTCTCCAAGGTCTTGGTGCTCAGCGGCAAGGATCGCGTCACGCTGTCGATCCAGTCGTCGAACAAGGCCGATACCGATCTGGAGTCGGTTGCGCGTGGCAGCGTTCCCTCCGCGGTATTCGAAACCTTCGCCGACACCGGCGAGCACTCGATCGTGGTCGCGACCGAGACCTCGGGCAACCAGCGTACGCTGATCCGGATCGGCAATACCGGATTGCGCGCCGCGCTGCCGCAGCTCGCGGCGACCTGCAAGAAAACGGCTTCCTCGGCGCCCGGCGGCGGGTAGAGTTTGAAGGATTACTCCGCCGCGACCGCTTTGCGCTTCCCTTCGATCTGCCCGATGGCGTCGACCACCGCGTCGAAGGTGAGCAGCGTCGAGGCGTGGCGCGCCTTGTAGTCGCGCA
>JAXDNZ010000049.1:0-3098 GCA_034669185.1 Hyphomicrobiales bacterium | reverse complement strand
TCGAGGTTGACGATGGTCCAGAACACGATGCGAGCGCCGCCCGGCAGCTTGAGCGGCGGCCGGTCGACGATCGCCGAATAGTCGGCTCGCTCGCGCGGGATCATGGGTTCGGGCATGGCAACACTCGCGTCATTCCGGGGCGGCGCACAGCGCCGAGCCCGGAATCCATAGCCACAACTGTCGCCGAAGTCACTCGGACCGTGCCACGTCGCGAATTCTGTGGTTATGGATTCCGGACAGCCGCTTCGCGGCTTCCGGAATGACCTCAATGCGCATCCTGATCGTCGGCGCGGGGATCGGCGGGCTCACGGCCGCGCTCGCGCTGCTGCGCGACGGCCACGACGTCGCGGTCTACGAGCAGGCGCCGCAACTCGCCGGGCTCGGCGCCGGCGTGCAGATTTCGGCGAACGGGTCGCGCGTCCTCTTCGCGCTCGGCCTTGAGGACGCGCTGCGCAAGGTGTGGAGCGTGCCGTCGGCCAAGGAAATCCGGCTCTGGAACACCGGCGAGACCTGGAAGCTGTTCGACCTCGGCGCGGAATCGGTGGCGCGCTATGGTGCCCCGTATTTCATGATCCATCGCGCCGACCTGCACGGCGTGCTGATCGATGCGGTGCGTGCCGTGAAGGCCGACGCGATCCATCTGGACGCGCGCTGTACCGGCTTCGACGACGACGCACAGCGCGTGAGTTTGCAGCTGGCGAACGGCGGACGCGTCGCCGGCGACGCGCTGATCGGCGCCGACGGCGTACATTCGCGCATCCGCAACATCCTGATCGGCGACGACAAGCCGACATTCACCGGCTGCATGGCGTGGCGCGGGCTGGTGCCGGTGGAGAAGCTGCCGGCGCACATGCGCCGCAACGTCGGCGTCAATTGGGTCGGGCCCGGCGGCCATGTGATCAATTATCTGCTGCGGCGCGGCGAGATCTTCAATTTCGTCGGCATCGTTGAACGCGACTGGCGCGTCGAATCCTGGACCGAGCGCGGCACGCGCGCGGAGTGCGCGGCGGACTTCGCGCGCTGGCACGACGACATCCACGCGATCATCCGCGGCATCGACCAGCCGTACAAATGGGCGCTGCTCGGACGCGAACCCCTCGCGCGCTTCTCCCGCGGTCGCGTCACGCTGCTCGGCGACGCCGCGCATCCGACGCTGCCGATGCTGGCGCAGGGCGCCAACATGGCGATCGAGGACGGCATGGTGCTGGCGCGCTGCCTTGCGGCCGATCACGATGTCGGGACTGCGCTTGCGTGCTACGACGCGGCGCGGGTGACGCGCACCGCGAAGCTGGTGCGCGGCGCAAACGAGATGGCAAAGCGCTTCCACAATCCCGCGCTCGCGGATGCAAAAGGCGCGAAGGCTTATGTCGATGCGCAGTGGAGCGAGGATACCGTCCAGCAGCGCTACGACTGGATTTTCCAATACGATGCAACGCGCGCGGCGGCTTGAATGAACCGCGAACGCGCGCAGCCTTCCTTGCTCGTCACCGCCGCGCTGTTCGCGCTCGCGTTCCTGGTGCCGGCATGGCCGTGGCTTTCCGGCGCCGTTACCATCCCCTACGACGCGAAGTCGACGTTCTATCCGCCGGTCGCCTTCATGGCGCGCGCGTTCGCGAGCGGCGAGTCGCCGTTGTGGATGCCGAATGTGTTCGCGGGCTGGCCCAACATCGCCGATCCGCAGTCGATGCTCGCCTCGCCGCTGCACGTGCTGCTGGCGCTGAGCGGCCAGACCGGCTTCCGCGCCGTCGACGCGGTGACGTTCGCGTATCTGTTCCTCGGCGGCCTCGGGATCATCCTGTATTTCCGCGACCGCGGCTGGCATGCGGCCGCCGCGCTGGTCGCCGCGCTTGCCTTCGCGTTCGGCGGCGCCGCGAGTGCGCGGCTGCAGCATAGCGGCCAGGTCATCAGCCTCGCCTACCTGCCGATCGCGCTGTGGCTGCTCGCACGCGCGCTCGACCGGGGTTCGTCGACATACGGTGCGCTCGCCGGCATCGCGGCCGCGCTGATCGCGCTCGGGCGCGATCAGGTCGCGCTGCTCGAAATCTATGTGCTGATCGGATTCGTGGCGACGCATTGGCGGCCGCGCATGGGTTTCATGCCGCTTTTCGCCGGCGCGCTGGCGGGCGCGGCGATCATCGTCGTGCCGGTGACGCTGACCGAGCTGCTGGCGCTCGACTCGAACCGCCCCGAATTCGGCCTCGCCGACGCCGGGCGCGGCTCGCTGCACCCCGCGCATCTCCTGTCGCTGGTCTTTCCCGACCTGTTCGGCGCGATGGATCCGGCGGTCGATTTCTGGGGACCGGGCGGATACGCGTGGAACGAGCGCTTCGGCATGGCCGACCTCTTCCTCGCGCAGAACATGGGCCTGCTGTATGCGGGCGCGCTCGTGCCGGTCGCGCTCGTCGTCGGCGCAAGCCGCGGCCTGTTGTGGTCGCGCGAGATCCGCTTCTTCACCATCGCGACCGTTGTGATCGCGCTCTACGCGTTCGGCCGCTACACGCCCGCGTTCCACGCGATGTACGAACTGCTGCCCGGCGTGAAGCTGTTCCGCCGCCCCGCCGACGCGACCTTCGTGCTCGGCGCGCTTTTCGCCATCCTTGCCGGCTACGTCGTGCATCGCGTCATCGCCGGTCTGCCGCGCGCAAACAACATCCAGCGCTGGGTCGAACGCGCGTCCGCGGCCGGCGTCCTCGCCTCCACGCTGTGGCTCCTGACGACCATCGACGCGACTCCGGCGGTCTTCCCGCTCGCCTCCGGGCTTGCGTTCTCGCTGCTGGCGATCCTGGTGCTGCGCACCGCTCGCCGGCTCGACGCGCTCGCGCCGCTCTCTGCCGTGCTGCTGCTGGTCGCCTTCACGGCCGCCGATCTCACGCTCAACAACGCGCCCCACGAGTCGACCGGGGTCCCGCCCGCAACCTACGACGCGCTGCGCCCGGGCACGCGCAACGAAACCGTCACGCTGATCAAGCAACGGCTCGCCGCGCAAGCGCCCAACCACCGCGACCGCGTCGAGCTGATCGGCATCGGCTATCACTGGCCGAACATCTGCCTGATCCACGGCTGCGAGCACGTGTTCGGCCACAATCCGCTGCGGCTGA
>JAXDNZ010000048.1:0-7430 GCA_034669185.1 Hyphomicrobiales bacterium | reverse complement strand
ATCAGATCGAGCCCCGCGTCGGCAGCCGGTCGAACAACACTGCGCCGCGCAACGTCTATGAGACCAAGGACGGCCGCTTCATCGCGATCTCGGCCTCGATTCAGAGCATGGCCGAGCGCCTGTTCCGCGCGATCGGCCGCCCTGACATGATCGATGATCCGCGCTTCCGTACCAATTCGGATCGCGTGCGCAACATCGACGAATGCGAGCGGCCGGTCGCCGAATTCATCAAGGCGCGCACGTTGGCTGAAGGGCTCGCAGCCTTCGAGGCCGCCGAGGTCACCGCCGCGCCGGTTTACGACCTCGACCAGTTCATCGCCGATCCGCACGTGCAGGCACGCCAGATCGTGACCGATTTGCCCGACGCCGAGATGGGCACCGTGCCGATGCACGCGGTCGTGCCGCGGCTGTCGGGTACGCCCGGCGAGATCCGAACGCCCGCACCCGCGCTCGGCGAGCACAACGACGAAATCCTCGGTGGCCTCGGCCTCTCGGATGACTCAATCGAGGACTTGCGCAAACGGAAAGTCATATGAGCGATATCCGCACGCTGCCGGTCTGGCGTTCGCTGCTCTATGTGCCGGCGAACGTCCCCCGTTTCATCGACGGCGCGCACAAGCGCGGGGCGGACGCGATCATCCTTGACCTCGAGGACAGCGTGCCGCTCGCCGAGCGGCCGGCCGCGCGACGCGACCTCGCCGCGACCGCCGAAAACGTCGCGCGCGGCGGTGCCGATGTCGTGGTGCGTATCAACCGGCCGTTTCGCGAAACCATGCGCGATCTCGAAGCCGCGATATCGCCACGCGTCGTGGCCTTGGCGGTTACTAAGGTCGAGAGCGCCGATCATGTGCGCCTCATCGCCGAAGTCGTGAGCGAACTCGAAGCGGAACGCGGCATGGAGGCGGGCGCGACGCAGTTCATCGTGATGATCGAGACTGCCGATGCCTGGTTCCGCATGCCGGAGATCGCCAAGGCCAGTCCCCGCGTCGCAGCGCTGACGCTGGGCGGGGAGGACTTCGCGCTCTCGGTCGGAATGCTGCCGAATGCCGAAGGGCTGTTCCTGCCGAAGCAGCAGCTCGCGATCGCGGCGCGCGCCGCCGGCGTGCTGCCGCTCGGCTTCATCGGCACGGTCGCGGACTACCAGGACCTCGATGCGTTCCGCGAGACGGTGCGGCGCTCGCGCCGGCTCGGCTTCCGCGGCGCGTCGGTCATCCACCCGAGCCAGATCCCGATCCTCAACGAGGAGTTCGGCCCGAGCGCCGAGGAGGTCGCATCGGCGCGCAGGATCGTTGCCGCCTACGACGGAGCAGTCGCGGCCGGACGCGGCTCGATCTCGGTCGACGGCAAGATGGTGGACGGTCCCGTCGTCCTGCGCGCGCAGGAGACGCTCAGCTTTCACATCGCCATCAAGGAGCGCGAGAAGCGCGTTACGCTTCGTACTTGAACGAGAGCGAAACGCGCGTGCGGAAGGCGACGACCTTGCCGTCCTCGACCTTCATGTCCGTCTTGATCACCTCGGCGATGCGCAGGTCGCGCAACGATTTCGAGGCGGTCTTGACCGCCTGCCGCCCCGCGTCCTCCCAAGACACCGGGCTCACGCCGACCACTTCCACGATCTTGTAGACGCCTTCGTTGCTGTCTTTCTTCGCCATAGAAGCCTCCTCGAACGCGACAATGCGCCGTTCAAGGCTAGCACGGTTGTGGCGTGCGGAAGAGTCGATTGGCGCCGGAAATGGCTACCCGCGGCCGTAGACGTCGTCGAGGCGGACAATGTCGTCCTCGCCCAGATAAGCGCCCACCTGTACTTCGATCAGCTCGAGCGCGATCTTTCCCGGATTGGCGAGCCGATGCACGCTGCCGATCGGGATGTAGACGGATTCGTTCTCGTGCTTGGTGTAGACCTTGTCGCCGACCGTGACCTCGGCGGTCCCGGTGACGACCACCCAGTGCTCGGCGCGGTGGAAATGCTTCTGCAGCGACAGCCGCGCGCCGGGCTTCACCATGATGCGCTTGACCTGATAGCGCGAGCCGAGGTCGACGCCCTGATAATAGCCCCACGGCCGGTAGATGCGCCGATGCTCCACCGCCTCGCGGCGGTTCTGCGCGCGCAGCTGCTCGACCAGCGTCTTGACGTTCTCGGCCTTGTCGCGCGCCGTGACGAGTACCGCGTCGCCGGTCGCCACCACCACGACATTGTCGAGGCCGACCACGGCGGTCAGTACATTGTCTTCCGCGCGCACCAGGCTGTTGTGGCTGTCGATCAGCACGGTCGGCCCCGAGGTGGCGTTGCCGACCGCGTCGTGCGGCAGTTCCTCCCACACCGCGCCCCAGCTTCCGATGTCGGTCCAGCCGATGTCGGCCGGCACCACGGCCGCGAGCTTGGTGCGTTCCATCACCGCATAGTCGATCGACTTCTTCGGCGCGCGCGCGAACGGCTCGGCCGCGATGCGCATGAAGTCGAGATCACCGGTCACACTGGCGACCGCGGCACGCGCTGCCTCCGCCATTTCCGGCTCGAAGCGCTGGATTTCCTTGAGCATGACGTCCGCGCGGAACGTGAAGTTGCCGCTGTTCCAGAGATAATTCTCGGCGACGTAGCGTTCGGCGGTCGCGGCATCCGGCTTCTCGACGAAGGCATCCACCGCGAGCGTAGCGGCGCCGTTGAGCTTCGCGCCCGGGCGGATGTAGCCGTAGCTGGTCGCGGGCGAGGTCGGCAGGATGCCGAAGGTCACGATCAGGCCCTTGGCGGCGGCCGCGGCGGCGCTGCGGCAGGCGGCGTGAAACTGTTCCGTCTTGCGCACGACGTGGTCGGCGGCCAGCACCAGCACGGTCGAGTCCGGGTCGCGCCGTACCGCAAGGGCCGCCGCGACCGCGACTGCCGGGCCAGAATCGCGCCGCATCGGCTCCAGCACGATATCGGCCTCGATGCCGAGTTCGCGCAATTGCTCCGCGACGATGAAGCGGAAGTCGCCATTCGTGATGACGATCGGACGGTCGAACAGGTCCGGATCGCTGACGCGCGCCAATGTCTGCTGGAATGTCGAGCGGTCGCCGATCAGCGGCACGAACTGCTTCGGCATGGACGCGCGCGACACCGGCCACAGCCGCGTGCCCGCACCGCCGCACATGATCACCGGTATCAGCCGTCCGCCCGTCATCCGTTCAAGGTCCCCGGTCCCAACAGCCTTGCGCATAGTCGATGGTGCGCGAATCCACAATCATCGCGCGCCGGTCAGAATATACACGGTTGATGAACCGAACGTCATAATAGCTTGTAGCGTCAGTTAAATTACCTATGCTGCCCGAGATTCCGGGGGGTTGAGGGACAATGACCGCGTTTCCCGCCAAAGAAGACCTGACGATCTGCTTCGCGCATGTGGCCTACCGCATGGCGGATCGCTTCGCGCTGCGCGAAACCGGCATCCGGCACTTCCAGGTGAGCACGATCGAGGAACTGACCGTGCGGCTTGCCGATGCCGACGTGCTCAGCGTCTCGATGATGTGGCGCAACAGCCTGATCGCGCGTGCGCCGAAGCTCAAGTTCATCCAGTCGATCAGCGCGGGCACCGACCAGTATTCGCGCGACGCGCTGAAAAGCGCCGGCGTCAGGCTCGCGAGCGGACAGGGCGTGAACGCGCGCGCGGTCGCCGAACATGCGATGTCGCTCATCCTTGCGATGACCCGCCAGCTTCATCTCGCGCGCGACAATCAGGTCAAGCACCATTGGCGCGGCATGATCTCGGATTTGAGCAAGCGCGAGGATGAGCTTGGCGGCAAGACGCTGCTGATCGTCGGGCTCGGGCGCATCGGCTCGCACCTGGCTGGGTTGGCGCACGCGTTCGGCATGCGCGTGATCGCGACCAAGCGCGACGTCGCCTCCGGCGCAGGGGCGGCCGACGAAGTTTTCTCCGACGCCGCGCTGACCCAGCATCTGCCCGAAGCCGATTTCGTGGCGCTGACCTGTCCGCTCACCCCGCAGACCGAGGGGCTGATCAACGCGCGCGCGCTCGCCGCGATGAAGCCGTCCGCTTACCTGATCAACGTTGCGCGCGGGCGCGTCGTCGATGAGCCGGCGCTGATCCAAGCGCTCGGCGAGGGCCGCATTGCGGGCGCCGGCCTCGACTGCACGGTCGAGGAACCGCTGGCCGACGCCTCCCCGTTGTGGGACATCCCGAATGTTCTGATCACGCCGCATACGGCCGGCGAGACCCGGCGCTACGAGGACAACGTGATCGACCTGCTGCTCGAGAACCTCGAGCGGCTCTGGCGCGGCGAGACCGAACTGAAGAACGGGATCGTTTAAATCGCTGTCCTTCCCTTTCCCCTCGCCCCGCGAAGCGCGGAGAGGGTGGCGCGCGTAGCGCGCCGGGAGAGGGGATTTTCAACAAGCTGCCCTCTCCCGCCCTCGCTCCGCTCGGGCACCCTCTCCCGCAAGCGGGAGAGGGGAAGCAAGCACCGGTAACGCAATCGAAACCGCGCCGGCGCATATCTGACGCATGTCTGCCGTCACGCATGTCCCGCCGGGCGAGAGCCGCGAGACGATCCGCGCGCTCAGCATTCTCGGCGGGTTCTTTTTCGTCGCGGCGCTCGGCGGCTATCTCGTCACGATGTCGTGGTCGCCGCCGATCCCGCGCGACGGCACGACGCTCGTCATCGGGCGCGACTTCCTGAATTTCTGGACGTACGGCCGAGCGGCGTTCACGCCCGACCCGAGCCGATTCAACGATCTTGCCGCGTACCACGGCGCGCTCGATGCACTGCTCGGACCGGGCTACCCGGGGCAGAACTGGTCCTATCCACCGAGCATCTTCTTTGTCGCGGCGCCGTTCGGCCAACTCGGCTATCTGCCGGCGCTGCTCGTCTGGACCTTGCTCGGGGCGATACTGTTCGTTGCGGTCGTGCGTGCGCAGATCACCGACAAGTATCTGCGTCTCGCGCTCGTGCTGTCGCCGGCCGCCGTCCTGTGCGTGATCTCGGGCCAGAGCTCGCTCATCACCGCCGCGATGCTGGTGACGATCTTCTTCTGGCTTGATCGCAAACCGATTGCCACCGGCATTCTGATCGGGCTGCTCACGTTGAAACCGCAGCTCGGCATGTTGCTGCCGGTGATGCTGATCGCCTCGGGGCGCTGGCGCGTGTTCGCGTCGGCCGCCCTGACGACGCTCGCGCTCGCGGGCGCAACCGCGCTGGTGTTCGGTCCGCAGGTATGGGTCGATTTCATCGTCAAAGGACTGCCGGTGAACAACCTCGTGCTTGCCGATCCCGAACGCATTGCGACGCCGTTCTATCCGACGATCTTCATGAACCTGCGCGGCCTCGACGTGCCGTACGGCGTCGCCATGACGGTGCAGCTTTGCTTCACGGCCTTGGCGGTCATCGCCATCGCTTGGGCCTTCCACTATCGCCGCGGCGCGAACCCGCTGCTGTTGATGGCCCTGTTTCTCGCCTGCGCGGTCGGCGGCACGCCTTATCTGCTGTCCTACGACACGCTCGCGCTCACCTTCGCAACGCTGCTGCTGCTCGAACGCGGCGCGCTCGATGCGGCCGGACGGCGGCTGGTGCAGCTCGTCTACTGGCTGCCGCTGATCCAGATCGGCCTGGGGAACCTGCATGTGCCGGGAGCCGCGCTGATCCCGCCCGCGTTCGCGCTCTATGCGCTGATGCGGTTGCGCGCGTCACCCGCTGCGGCTGACGCGCCGGACGCAAGGTGCATCACGGCCCGATAGGCGAAGACGAGCGCCGGGCCGAGCGTGATGCCGGGCCCCACATAGACGCCGCGGAACAGCGACGCCATGTCGTTGCCGCAGGCGTAAAGGCCCTCGATCGCCGCGCCGTTGTCGTCGAGCACGCGCGCATCGCCATCGGTCGCCAGGCCAACGCAGGTCCCCATCGTCGAGGGATAGACCGCGACCGCGAAGTAGGGCGCCTGCGCGATCGGGCGCAGGCACGGGTTGGGTGTGTTCGTGGGATCACCGTTGAACTGATTGTATTCGGTGCCGCCCTTGCCGAAAGCCTCGTCGACACCGATCGCGGCATAGCGGTTGTGCTCCGCGACCGTCGGGACGAGATTCGCGCTGTCGACCCCGATGCGCTGAGCGAGCGCCGCCAGGGTATCGGCGCGATGCAGATATCCGTCCGCGATGTAGCGCTCGATCTCGCGCCGGCCCGCGCCCGGACGGACCAGGCCCAGTCCGTAGTCGCGGATGAAACTGCGGTCGCAGATGAGCCACGCCGGCACGCTCGGCGACACAGCGTTGGCACGCAGCATGGCCTCGACGAAGTCGTGATAGCTATCCGACTCGTTGACGAAGCGGCGGCCGTCCTTGTTCACCGCGATCAGGCCGGGCTTGGCGCGGTCGAGCAGGATGTGCGGATAGACCGTGTCCTTGTGGAGCGAGCTGGGAAACCAGAACGCCGGGCTGGTGTGCTTGCCGTCCACCGCGGCGCCGACCGCGCGTCCGGCGGAGAAGCCGTCGCCGCTCGCGCCCGCAAATGCATTGGAATGCGCGACCGGCAGGTCGCTCATGAATTCGGCGCGCAGTTTTTCGTTTGGCGCGAAGCCGCCGGTCGCCAGGATCACGCCTCGTCGCGCGCGAACAGTCTGGCGCTTGTCGCCGACATCGATCACCGCGCCTTCGACACGGTCCTTGCCGCGCACCAGCGCGACGAGCGTTGCATTGAATGCGATCGGGACATCGCGCTGCTTCAGGCTGTAGAACAGCCGCGCCACCAGCGCGTTGCCCATGACCAGACGCGTTCCGCGCGGGTAACGCAGGCGATCCGCCGCATGGCGCAGGACCAGCTTCGCGGCGGCCGCGAATGCGCGCAGCGAGGCGAACGGCTTGAGCAATACCGGGATGTCGTTCTTGCCGACCATCATGCCGCCGAGAACCATGAACGGCGCGATCGGCGGTCGCACGCGCGAGAAGTCCTTGCCGAGCAAACGTCCGTCGAACGGGATCGCCGCGAGCGCGCGGCCGGCGAGTGCGCGTCCCGGCTGGTTCGAGTGATAGTCGGGATGCATCGGCGGCGCGGTGAATTTCACCTCGCTGCGCGCTTCCAGGTAGTCGAGCGCCGCCGGCCCCGTCGCCAGATAGGCTTGACGCACCGCAAGCGCGCGCGGTCCGATTTCAGCCTCGAGAAAGCGCCGCGCATCGTCGATCTTGTCCGGCACGCCGTCGCGCACGGCCTGACTCGATCCCGGAATCCAGACCGTGCCAGCCGATGTCGACGTCGTGCCGCCGACCTGATCGGTCTTTTCGCACAAAAGGACGTCGAAACCTTCGAGAGCGGCGACCAGCGCGGCGGTCATCCCGCCCATACCGGCCCCGAACACCAGAACATCGACCTCGCGATCAAAGCGCATGGTGATCCGGCGATTGTCTAGGCGTGATCGTCGTCCCGGCCGAGCGCAGCGAGAGCCGGGACCC
>JAXDNZ010000047.1:0-7313 GCA_034669185.1 Hyphomicrobiales bacterium | reverse complement strand
CGATCCATTGACCAGAACCTCCGGTAACAGCGCGCGGGTATTGTAGGTTCCCGCCTGCACCGCCCCGTAAGCCCCGGCCGTCATGATGGCGAGCAGATCGCCCGCCTGCGGTGCCGCCATCTCGCGGCCGAGCGCGAAGTAGTCCCCGGTCTCGCAGACCGGCCCGGCGACGTCGGCGGTGATGCGCGCCGCTCCGGCGGCAGGCTGCCGCACGGGCTGGATCTCGTGATACGCCTCGTACAGCGTCGGGCGGATCAGGTCGTTCATCGCCGCATCGACGATCACGAACGTCTTGGCCTCGCCGCGCTTCACCGCGATGACGCGGGTCAGGAGGATTCCGGCATTGCCCACGATCAGGCGGCCCGGTTCGAAGATCAGCTTGCAATCCAGTCCCCGCGTCGCGCGCTTCACGACCAGAGCGTATTCGGCGGGGTTCGGCGGGGGCTCGTCGTGCTCGTTGTAAGGGATGCCGAGGCCTCCGCCGAGATCGACATGCGCGATGTCGTGGCCGTCGGCACGCAGCATACGGACGAAATCCGACAACAGCGCGAACGCGTCGTCGAACGGCTGCAACGCGGTGATCTGGCTGCCGATGTGCATGTCGACGCCGGCGACGTGCACGCCTTCCAATGCCGCGGCGCGGCGATACACGTCGCGCGCACGGCTGATCGGAATGCCGAACTTGTTCTCGGCGCGGCCGGTCGCGATCTTGGCGTGGGTCTTGGCGTCGACGTCGGGATTGACGCGCACCGAGATGGCGACGGTGCGACCCTTTGCGACCGCGATCGCCGAGAGCATTTCAAGCTCCGGCTCGGATTCGATATTGATGCAGAGAATCCCCGCATCGACCGCCTGCGCAAGCTCAGCCGCGGTCTTGCCGACGCCCGAGAACATGATCTTGCTGGCCGGCACGCCTGCGGCGAACGCGCGCTTTAATTCGCCGCCCGACACGACGTCGGCCCCGGCCCCGAGACGCGCGAGCGTCGCGATCACCGCCTGATTCGAGTTCGCCTTCATGGCGTAGCAGACAAGCGACGGCACGTCGGCAAACGCGTCGGCGAACACGCGGTAATGCCGCTCAAGCGTCGCGGTCGAATAGCAATAGAACGGCGTGCCCACGGCCTCGGCGAGGCTCGCAAGACTGACCTCCTCGGCGTGCATCACGCCGGCGCGATAGGCAAAATGGTGCATGGGGGAGCCCGGTCGCGCTAATCGAGCAGCACGTCTAGTGGGATACGTTTCTTCTGGCCCGGAGGGGCGAGCGGCCGGCCCTGCGCGTCGACCTCCACCTGACTGGGCTGCAGCGGATAAAAGCCCTCGCCGCCGGGCGGCGCATCGAGCGGGCCTCTGCGGCCGCACGCCGACAGCGTCAGGCCAAGCGCGAGCGCGAGCCCGCCGAGCGCTGCGGCGCGGAACACGGAGCGGTTGGCAAGATCAGTCACGACGTACCCCTGAGACTGGCGCACATATAGCAGATCGAGTGCGGCACGGGCGAGGCGCCGGACCGATCCCCGGCTATGCCCGGCACGTCGCCCCGGGATCACTTTTTGCCGAGCTTTTTCAACCACTTGTTCGCTTCGCGCCGCACGTTGGCGGGCGCGGTGCCGCCGTAAGTCGTGCGGCTCGCAACCGAGCGATCGACCGAGAGCACCTGGAACACAGCCTTCGTGATGCGCGGCTCGACCGCCTGCATTGCGGCAAGCGGCAGCTTGTCGAGCGGAACGCCGTCCTTCTCGGCCGCCGCCACAATGCGGCCAGTGATGTGGTGCGCTTCGCGGAACGGAATCTTCAGCGTCCGCACCAGCCAGTCGGCGAGATCGGTCGCGGTCGCGTAGCCGGCGCCCGCCGCCTCGCGCATGCGCGCCGCGTCCGGCGCGAGGTCGTCGACCATTCCGGTCATCGCCGCGATGCAGAGCATCAACGCGGAGAGCGCGTCCATCGCGCCTTCCTTGTCCTCCTGCATGTCCTTCTGATAGGCGAGCGGCAGCCCCTTCATCACCACCAGCAGCGCGAGCAGCGCGCCGAAGACGCGCCCGGTCTTGGCGCGCACCAGTTCGGCCGCGTCCGGATTGCGCTTTTGCGGCATGATCGAGGAGCCGGTCGTGAACTTGTCGGAGAGCTTCGCAAGTCCCGCCAGCGGCGAGCACCAGATCACGATTTCCTCAGCGAATCGCGACAGATGCACCGCGGTAATCGACGCCGCCGCGAGCGTCTCGAGCACGAAGTCGCGGTCGGAGACGGCATCGAGCGAATTGGCGGCGGCGCGGTCGAAGCCCAATGCTTTCGCCGTCATGGTCCGGTCGAGCCGGAACGACGTGCCGGCGAGCGCCGCCGAGCCGAGCGGAGACTCGTTCAAGCGCTTGCGCGCATCCGCGAAGCGGCCGCGGTCACGCGCCGCCATCTCGACATAGGCGAGCAGATGATGGCCGAAGGTCACCGGCTGCGCGGTCTGCAGATGGGTAAAGCCGGGCATCACTGTCGCGGCGTGCTCCGCGGCGCGCCCGGCAAGCGCACGACAATAGCCGGCGAGGGCCGCGTCGATGTCGTCGATCGCGTCGCGCACCCAAAGCTTGAAGTCGGTCGCGACCTGGTCGTTGCGCGAGCGCGCCGTGTGCAGCCGCCCGGCGGCCGGACCGATCAGGTCGGCGAGCCGCGACTCGACGTTCATATGGATGTCCTCGAGCGCCCGCTTGAAACGGAACTTGCCCGCGTCCATCTCTGACAGGATCGTGTCTAGACCGTGAGCGATCTTGGCGGCATCGTCGCGCGCGATGATGCCTTGCTTGGCGAGCATCGCCGCATGGGCCTTGCTTGCGGCGATGTCCTGGCGGTAGAGGCGGCGGTCGAAGCCGATCGAGGCGTTGATTTCCTCCATCACCGCGCCGGGGCCCGACGCGAAGCGCCCGCCCCACATCTTGTTGCTCATGACACGAGTTCGCTCACCATGACCGCCCGTTCCGACACGACGCGCCGTTTCGTCTCACGCCGGCTCGTGATCGCGGCCGGTGCCGTCGCGGCCGTCGCCATCGGGCTCGCGGCGGTATACGGGATCGGTGCCTTGCAGCGCAATCCGGCGGATGCGGCGTGCCGGCCCGCGGTCGAGCTCGCCAAGCGGCTGGCGCCTTTCGCCCGCGGCGAAGTCGCCGGAGTCGCGGTGGCTGACGAGCCGGACCGCGTCCCCGATCTGTCCTTTCACGATGCGTCGGGCAAGGCGCGCACGCTGTCGGAATGGCGCGGCCGCACCGTGCTGTTGAACCTGTGGGCGACCTGGTGCGTGCCCTGCCGCAAGGAGATGCCTGCGCTCGACGCGCTGCAGGGCAGGCTCGGGAGCGACGGCTTCGAGGTCGTGACCATCAACATCGACACGCGCAATCTCGACAAGCCCAAGGCTTGGCTGCAGGAGGCCGGCATCAAACAGCTCGGCTACTACGGCGACCCGAGCGCGAAGGTGTTCCAGGACCTGAAAGCGGTCGGCAAGGCGACCGGCATGCCGACGACGCTGCTGATCGACCGGCAAGGCTGCGAGCTCGGCGTGCTTGCAGGTCCGGCCGAATGGGCGAGCGACGATGCCGTCAAGCTGATCTCGGCGGCTTTGGGGCGGTCTTGAAACACTCGCCGCTCATTCCCGCGAAAGCGGGAATCCAGAGCGAAGAACTGGGTACCCGCGTTCGCGGGGACAAGCGGGAGCTATGCAGTCAGCGCCAGACTGCCCACCAGGGCTTTTCCGGACACACGGACTGCTGGCGCGGCTCGATCTTGACCAGCCGGTCGCGCACCCAGCGCGGCGCCTCGCCGCTCAGGACATCGCGATTGGCCGTGGTCAATTGCCCGTCGCGCAGGCGCGTCTCGAGCGCCGCGAGAACCCGCGGGTCGGGGTTGATGTCATCGGAGATGCTCTTGCGGGCCTCGTTGCCGCGGATCACCCCGAAAGCGCGGTTCGCATTCTCGATGCCGCGGAAATAAAGCGTCAGCTCGTTGACGATCATTTTCCGCTGGCTCGGCGCGCAGAAACGCATCGGCCCCTCGGTGATCAGACACGCCATCTGCTCGTGGACGCGCTTCATCCCTTCGGGGGTGAGGAAATCCGCCGCCGAGTCGCCAAGCCGCGGCGGCTTGCCCGGCTGCCGTCCGGGCGCGCGAACCGCGCAGACCCCATCGGCGATAGCCGCGGCTTCGTCCGGACTTTTGCCGGTATAACGTCCGCCGTCGGTAATCCGCGTGTCGACCCGGCCGGCGCCGACGTCGCGCATCGTCACGGTGTTGCCGGTCTGGAAGAATCGCGGAACGAAGATGAACAGCGCGAAACCGATCACGATGCCGCAGGTCGCGAACACCAGCGTATAGTTTCTGCCGCCACCCTCTTCCGAAGACGATCCTCGGCGCACGTCCTCGCGCAGCTTGGAGCGGAGATCCTGTAGGTCCGTCATGCCGGCTGTTCCGGGATCGCGACCGGTTTGGCTAGCAAATCGTCGTTAATGCGGGGTGCAGAGCCCGACCGCGGCTCGCGCGCACGCCGAGATGTCGATTTTCGCTCATCCACCTCATGCCCGCCATCGCGCCGCTCCTGGCGGCACGATAGAGCCGGGCTCGTTAACGAATCATTAGGCTTGTCGGAGAAACCCGGCCCTCATGCTGAGGAGTGCCCGCAGGGCACGTCTCGAAGGATGGCCAAGGGCTCGGAGTTTGCGGCCATGGTTCGAGACGCGGACCACCAGGGCGTTTGCGTGCGTCCGCGACGCGCTATGCGGCCGCTCCTCATCATGAGGCCCACGTCAGCGCGTCGGGACCGGCTTGTCGCCGCGATAGTCGTAGAACCCGCGATTGGCCTTGCGGCCGAGCCAGCCGGCCTCGACGTATTTCACCAGCAAGGGACAGGGGCGGTACTTGGAATCCGCCAACCCCTCGTGCAGCACCTGCATGACGGAGAGACACGTATCGAGCCCGATGAAGTCGGCCAGTTCCAGCGGACCCATCGGATGGTGCGCACCGAGCTTCATCGCGGTGTCGATCGCCTCGACGGTGCCGACGCCTTCGTAAAGGGTGTAGACCGCCTCGTTGATCATCGGCAGCAGGATGCGGTTGACGATGAAGGCGGGGAAGTCCTCCGCGACCGCGACGGTCTTGTGCAGCGTCTTGATGAGTTCGCGGCAGGCCTCGAAGGTCGTGTCGTTGGTCGCGATCCCGCGGATCAGCTCGACCAGCTCCATCACCGGCACCGGATTCATGAAGTGGATGCCGATGAACTTCTCCGGCCGGTCGGTCGAAGACGCCAGCCGCGTGATCGAGATGGACGACGTATTGGTGCCGACGATCGCCTCGGGTTTGAGCAGCGGACAGAGGTCGGCGAAGATCTTGCGCTTGACCTCTTCATTCTCGGTCGCCGACTCGATGACAAGGTCGCAGTCGGCGAGCCCCTCGAGCGTCTCGGCCGGCGCGATGCGGGAGAGCGCGGCCTGTCGGTCCTGCTCGCCGATGTGCTTGCGCTGAACCTGCCGCGCAAGGTTGCCGTTGATCGTTGCGAGACCCGAATTGATGCGATCCGGCGACACGTCATAGAGCAGCACATGCAGGCCGGCGAGCGCCGCCACGTGGGCGATGCCGTTGCCCATCTGGCCTGCGCCGATCACGCCGATCTTGCGAATCGTCAACGCCGTTCCCGCTTGGTCGCCGGTGCGCGCCTTCGGCCGCTCCCTCACGTCGCTCATGTTCGCCATGCGCCCCTTTTACGACGTTCCTCCCCGGTAAACCACCGGCGACGGACCGTTATTCGGTCACTGGCCCTTTTTTCCAAGTTCCTGCGCAAGCTCGGGCAACGCCTGATAAAGGTCCGCAACCAGGCCGTAGTCGGCGACCTGGAAGATCGGCGCCTCCTCGTCCTTGTTGATCGCGACGATCACCTTGGAGTCCTTCATGCCGGCCAGGTGCTGGATCGCGCCCGAAATGCCGACCGCAATGTAGAGATCGGGCGCCACCACCTTGCCGGTCTGCCCGACCTGCCAATCGTTCGGCGCGTAGCCCGCATCCACGGCCGCGCGCGAGGCGCCGACCGCCGCGCCGATCTTGTCGGCGACCGGCTCGATGTATTTGGTGAAGTTCTCGCGGCTCTGCATCGCGCGGCCGCCGGAGATGATGATCTTGGCCGAGGTCAGCTCCGGCCGTTCGGATTTCGACAGCTCCTCGCCGACGAAGCTCGAAATGCCCGGGTCTGCCGCCGCGGCCGCATCCTCGACCGGCGCCGTCGCTCCGCCCGCGGGTGTCCCCTGGAACGTCGAGGTGCGCACCGTGATGACCTTCTTCTTGTCCTTCGACCTCACGGTCTGGATCGCATTGCCGGCATAGATCGGCCGCTCGAACGTGTCGGGCGCAACGACCTTGGTGACGTCGGAGATCTGCATCACGTCGAGCAGCGCGGCAACGCGCGGCATCACGTTCTTGCCGGTCGTTGTCGCAGGCGCGACGATCGCATCGTAAGCGGACGCAAGCGAGACGATCAGCGCGGCGGTCGGTTCGGCCAGCGCATGCTCATAAGCCGCACCGTCGGCCACCAGCACCTTGGTGACGCCGTCGAGCTTCGCCGCCGCCTCCGCGACCGCCTTCGCGCCCGATCCCGCGACGAGCACGTGGACGTCCCCTCCCATTTGTTTGGCGGCGGTCAGCGCCTTGTTGGTCGCGTCCTTGAGCGTCTTGTTGTCGTGCTCGGCGAGGAGAAGCGTCGCCATTTACAGAACCCCCGCCTCGTTCCTGAGCCTGTCGAGCAACTCACCGACGCTCTTGACCTTGACGCCGGCCTTGCGGCCGGACGGTTCCGTGGTTTTCACGACCTCGAGGCGCGGCGCGACGTCGACGCCGTAGTCGCCCGGCGCCTTGTCGGCGATCGGCTTCTTCTTCGCCTTCATGATGTTGGGCAGCGACGCGTAGCGCGGCTCATTGAGGCGCAGATCCGTCGTGACGATCGCCGGACCTTTCAGCTTGACGGTCTGCAACCCGCCGTCGACTTCGCGCGTCACGCTGACGCTCTCGCCCTCGATCGCGAGCTTGGAGGCGAACGTGCCCTGCGGCCAGCCCAGCAGCGCGGCGAGCATCTGGCCGCTCTGGTTACAGTCGTCGTCGATCGCCTGCTTGCCCATGATGACGAGGCCGGGCTTCTCCTCCTCGACCACGCCTTTGAGGATCTTCGCGACGGCGAGCGGCTCGACAATCTGGTCGGTCTTGACCAGGATGCCGCGGTCGGCGCCCATGGCCAGACCCGTGCGCAGCGTCTCGGCCGCCTGGGCCGGACCGATGGAGACGACCACTACCTCGGTGGCCTTGCC
>JAXDNZ010000046.1:0-3678 GCA_034669185.1 Hyphomicrobiales bacterium | reverse complement strand
CGCCGTCGCGGGTGAAGATCGAGACGCCGTTGCCGTATTCGTGTTCGCTCGGCAATCGCACCGCTTCCTCGTAGTCTTTCGCGCGCACGACAGAAAGCACAGGTCCGAAAATCTCTTCCTTGTAGATCCTCATGTCGGGCGTGACGTTGTCGAACAGGCAGCCGCCCATGAAGTTGCCGTTCTCGTAGCCTTGGAGCTTGAAGTTGCGGCCATCGACGACGAGCTTCGCACCTTCCTTCACGCCGATATCGACATAGTTGCGCACCTTCTGCATGTGCGCCTTGGTGACCATCGGCCCGTAGTCGGCCTGGGTATCGGTCGAAGGCCCGACCTTGAGGCTCTCCACGCGCGGGATCAGCTTCTCGACCAGGATGTCGGCGGTCTTCTTGCCGACCGGGACGGCGACCGAGATCGCCATGCAGCGCTCGCCCGCGGAGCCGTAGCCGGCGCCGATCAGCGCATCGACCGCCTGGTCCATGTCGGCGTCCGGCATCACGATCATGTGGTTCTTGGCGCCGCCGAAGCACTGCACGCGCTTCCCGTGCGCCGTTCCGGTCGAATAGATGTATTGCGCGATGTCGGACGAGCCGACGAAGCCGATCGCCTTGACGCGCGCATCGGTCAGCAGCGCATCGACCGCTTCCTTGTCCCCGTTGACGACATTCAGAATACCCTCCGGCAGGCCGGCCTTGATGAAGAGCTCCGCGATGCGGATCGGCACGGACGGGTCGCGCTCGGAGGGCTTGAGAATGAACGCGTTGCCGCAGGCGATCGCGGGTGCGCACTTCCACAGCGGGATCATGGCGGGAAAATTGAATGGCGTGATGCCGGCGACGACGCCGAGCGGCTGGCGCACCGAATAGAGGTCGATGCTCGGGCCCGCGCCCTCGGTGTATTCACCTTTCAGCAGATGCGGAATGCCGCAGGCGAACTCGACCACTTCGAGCCCGCGCTGGATGTCGCCCTTGGAATCCGCGAAGGTCTTGCCGTGCTCGGACGACAAAAGCCGCGCGAGGTCGTCATATTCGGCCTGGATCAGTTCGAGAAAACGGAACATCACGCGGGCGCGGCGCTGCGGATTGGTCGCAGCCCAGGCCGGTTGCGCGGCTTGCGCGTTCGCGATCGCGTTTTCGACTTCGGCCTTGCTGGCGAGCGCGACCCTGGCCTGCACCTCGCCGGTGTTGGGATTGAACACGTCGCCGGTCCGCCCCGAAGTGCCTTTGACCTCCTTGCCGCCGATGAAGTGACCGATGTCGCGCATGAGTGTCCTCCCGCCCGCCTGTCGCGGGTCATGAGCGGCGCAAACACGCCGCCGTTGTGGTTTTTCTGATAGCACCAGCGGTGCGAAGCGGGAAAGTCGCGCGCTCAAGACGCGGCAACGACCAGCCGGAACCTTCGGACGAGGCTCGGCGTTCTGAGGGGTTGGGCGGGGCTACCTCCTCAGATTATTCTCCAGAAAAGCCAATAGCTTGCCGGAAGTCGATGTCATCCAGCACAAACGCTGATCCGCGCCATACAGCGTCCGGCGCCGCGGCCGAGATGGCGGCGCGTGTCGAGGCCCATGACTGGGCGGCCACCCCGCTCGGAGCGCGCGAGACCTGGTCGCCGAGCCTGAAGCTCATCGTTGCCACGATGCTCGCCTCGCAATTTCCGATGGCCCTGCGATGGGGGACGGAGTTCGTCCTCATCTACAATGACGGGTATCTCCCCATTCTGGGGGACAAACATCCGCGCGCTCTCGGCGTGCCATTCCGCAAGATATGGCCGGAGGTGCAGGAACAGCTCGGACCGCTGCATGAGGGGCTGTTGTCCGGGCGGCGCAAGGCAATGTTCGCCGAGGACCTGTTGTTGCGCATCCGCCGCCGCGGCGACGCGATGGAGAATGCATACTTCACGGTGAGCTACAGTCCCGTTCCGGACGACACGACGCCAACAGGCGTCGGGGGCGTACTCATCACGGCGGTCGAGACAACAAACCGCGTCTGGGCCGAGAGGTTGCTGCGCGAACGCGAGGCCGAGCTCGCCCGCGTGCAGGAGATCGGCCAGGTCGGCGGCGTGGAAGTTTTCTTGGCCGATGGTTTCAAAAACCGCCGTTCGCCCGAATACCTGATCATTCACGGACTGCCGCCCGAGGCCGTGAACGAGTCGCACGAGGATTGGGTCCGCCGCGTCCATCCGGAGGACCGGGACCAGGCCGAACGTCAGTTCCTCGACGCGATACGCGGCGACGCGCGCGAGTACCGCTCCGAATATCGCATCATCCGCCCAAGCGATGGCGAAACGCGCTGGATTGCCGTTAAGGCCGAGATCGAACGAGACGCAGGCGGAAAGCCGCTGCGCCTGGTCGGCGCGCACATCGACATCACCGAGCGCAAGCGCGCCGAGAATGCGCTGCGCAGGCTCAACGAAACCCTGGAACAGCAAGTCGCCGAGCGCACCCGCGAGCGCGACCGGCTCTGGCGGGTGTCGGACGATCTCATCGGCGTGGCGAGCTTCGACGGCTACTGGGCTGCGATCAATCCGGCCGCGACCGCGATCCTCGGCTGGAGCGAACAAGAGCTCTTGGCCATGCCCATCGCGTCGCTGTGGCATCCCGACGATGTCGAAGCGACGTTCGCCTACCGCGGACAACTGATCCAGGGCGGGCCGACGGCGCGGTTTCAGAACCGCTACCGCCACAAGGACGGATCGTACCGGTGGCTCTCCTGGTCCTCCACCGCGGAGGACGGGTTCATCTATGCGCTCGGCCGCGACGTCACCACTGAACGCGAAGCCGCCGAGGCGCTGCGGCGCACCGAGGAGCAGTTGCGCCAGTCGCAGAAGATGGAAGCGGTCGGCCAGCTCACCGGCGGCATTGCGCATGACTTCAACAATCTGCTCACCGGCGTCATCGGCTCGCTCGACCTGATGCAGCGGCGGATCGGCCAGGGCCGGTTCGGTGATGTCGAACGCTATGTGAGCTCGGCCATGACCTCGGCGCGCCGGGCTGCCGCGCTCACGCATCGCCTGCTCGCGTTCGCGCGGCGCCAGCCGCTCGATCCCAAGCCGGTCGACATCGACCAGCTCGTGCGCTCGATGGAGGAGCTGTTGCGCCGGACCACCGGCGAGGCGATCCTGCTCGAGATCGTCGCGGGCGCCGGCCTATGGGCGACCTTCTGCGATCCGCACCAGCTCGAGAGCGCGTTGCTCAATCTCGTGATCAATTCACGCGACGCCATGCCGAACGGCGGCATGCTCACGATCGAGACCGCGAACGTGCACCTCGACCACCACTACGCCGACATGCGCGATGTCATGCCGGGCCAATATGTCTGCCTGTCGGTGACCGATACCGGCGCCGGCATGGCGCCGACGGTGGTCGCCCGGGCGTTCGACCCGTTCTTCACCACCAAGCCGATCGGGCAGGGGACCGGGCTCGGGCTGTCGATGGTCTACGGCTTCGCGCGCCAATCCGAGGGGCACGCCCGCATCTATTCCGAGGTCGGACAGGGAACAACGGTCAAGCTTTACCTGCCCCGCTATCGTGGTGCGGTCGATGAAGTGGCTGCGGCGGCCCCAGGCGCGGCCCCGCACACCGCCCAGGATGGCGAGACCGTGCTGGTGATCGAGGACGAACTCTCAGTGCGGGAACTGGTCCTCGATGTGCTCAATGACCTCGGCTACCACGCGCTCGAAGCG
>JAXDNZ010000045.1:0-2661 GCA_034669185.1 Hyphomicrobiales bacterium | reverse complement strand
AGCGCGGCGCCGACGCCTAATCCGGCGAAGCCGTGCTCGGTGATTGGCGTGTCGATCACGCGGTCGGCACCGAATTCCTGCAACAACCCTTGAGTGACCTTGTAGGCGCCTTGATATTCGGCGACCTCCTCGCCCATCACAAACACGTCCTTGTCGCGGCGCATCTCCTCGGCCATTGCGTCGCGCAAGGCTTCCCGTACCGTCATTGTCACCATCTCGGTGCCTTCCGGCACGTCCGGTTCGGGCTGCGTTTCGGGTTGCGGCGGTGCGGCGGCCGGGGATTTCGGCGCCGGGGCGCGCACCGCTTCGGATTCGGCCTTTTCCGCCTCCGCCTGCGGTGCGGACTCCGCCGCCTTCTGCTGCGGCGCCGGAGCGCCACCGCCATTCTTGATCGCGGAGGCGTCCTCGCCTTCGCTCAGGATCACCGCAATCGGCGTGTTCACGGCGACGTCGGCGGTGCCTTCCGGCACGAGGATCTTTCCGAGCGTCCCCTCGTCGACCGCCTCGACCTCCATGGTCGCCTTGTCGGTCTCGATCTCGGCGATCACGTCGCCGGCCTTCACCTTGTCGCCCTCGCTCTTGACCCACTTGGCGAGGTTGCCCTTCTCCATCGTGGGCGACAGCGCGGGCATCAATACGTCGACCGGCATCTTCTGCTCTCTACTTCGCGAAACGATGAAGGTTGGTCGAGGCCGAGAAGGCCGCGGCGCCGATCATCAGGCACGCAATGAACGCCACCCGGGCCTTGTTCAGGTTCGCGGCCGGCTCAGCCGCCGCGCCCTTGAGGCGCGAGATCGCGAACGGCCACGCGACGACCGCGAGCCACTTGAGGCGCGTGTCGTCGCCAAGCGCGCGCAGCGTGCGCGCATAGAACACGGCGCCCGCGATCCAGCTCGCGAACGCGCCCGCCAGCGCGAGATAGACCAGGATGGTCGAAACGCTCTGCATGCCTAGCGATACACCTCGGTCCACAGCTCCGCCGGATCCGGCTCCGGGTCGTTGGTGGCGAACTCGGCCGCCTCGTTGACGATGTCGCGCACCCGCGCGTCGATCTTCTTCAGATCGTCCTCGCTGGCGAGCTTACGCTCCAGCAGCCGCAGCCGCACCTGCTCGATCGGATCGTGCTCGGTGCGCATCTTCTGCACTTCCTCGCGCGTGCGGTACTTCGCCGGGTCGGACATCGAGTGGCCGCGATAGCGGTAGGTCAGCATTTCGAGGATATAGGGGCCCTTGCCCTCGCGGCACCATGAGACCGCCTTCTCGCCCGCCGCCTTCACGGCACGCACGTCCATGCCGTCGACTTGCTCGCCGGGGATGTTGAACGAAAGGCCGCGCTTGCTCAGATCGATCGTCGCCGAGGAGCGCGTGATCGCCGTGCCCATCGCGTAGCGATTGTTCTCGATGATGTAGACCACGGGGAGCTTCCACAGCTCCGCCATGTTGAAGCTCTCGTAGACCTGGCCCTGATTGGTCGCGCCGTCGCCCATGTAGGTGAGGCTGACGTTGTCGGTCTTGCGATAGCGCGCCGCGAAGCCGAGGCCCGTGCCGAGCGAGACCTGCGCGCCGACGATGCCGTGTCCGCCGAAGAAGCCCTTCTCCTTGGAGAACATGTGCATCGAACCGCCCTTGCCGTGGGAGTAACCCCCGCGCCGGCCGGTCAGCTCCGCCATCACGCCTTTGGGGTCCATCTCGCATGCGATCATGTGCCCATGGTCGCGATAGCCCGTGATGATGGCGTCGCCTCCCTTGAGCGCCATCTGCATGCCGACGACCACCGCCTCCTGGCCGATGTAGAGGTGACAGAATCCGCCGATCAGGCCCATGCCGTACATCTGGCCGGCCTTTTCCTCGAACCTTCTGATCTTGAGCATCAGCTCGTAGGCATTCAGCTCCTGTTCCTTGCTGAATTCCGGCACATTGGAGCCGTTTTCCGCCGCCGCAGCCTCCCGCTTGGGCGCTGCTTTCGTCGCGGATTTGGTCTTGGCGACGGCCATCATGTCTCCTCGAAGGCAAATTGCGGGGCCTTTTCAACCCCAATAGCCGAAATCGGAGGCGCGCGAAAGCGCGGGTCCCGCGTCGGACAAACGCACAAGACGTTGTTGCGTTTCGGAATTTGGAAAAGAGCGTCCGCGCCTAGCGCTTGAGCACCAGCGTGAGATCGCGCGGATCGACATAACCGAGCAGCGCGCGTGCGCGCTCGTCGAGCAGGTCCGGATCGAGATTGTCGGCGCGCAGCAACGTGACCAGATGCTCCCAGGTCTTGCGCTCGGCGCGCAGTCGCTCGAGCTCGCGCGTCAGGTCCGCCTGTTGCTGGGCAAGGTCCTGCTTGGCCTTGAGCCCGTGCGCGCCCGTGTACGCGTTGATGCCGAAATAGCCGATGATCAGCGCCGCGACCGTGTAGAGGCCGAGCGCGGTCAGGACGGCGCGCAGGCGCGTGCGGGTGACCATGCGGGGGAGGATGGAAGTGGAGCGTTAAGGGAGCGTTAAGGACGTGCGGGTCGCCCCTCGACTTGCCTCAGCGGTAACATGCTCGCTAGAGTTTTAGTCTGACGGCGGCACCCCTTTGTATGCAAGATTTCATCAACTCTTTGGCTCCCTACTTGACAGCGTTCAGCGTCATCCTTGGCGTTGGGACCCTCGGCTTCATCATCAACCTCGCGA
>JAXDNZ010000044.1:0-3925 GCA_034669185.1 Hyphomicrobiales bacterium | reverse complement strand
AGGAACAGGGTCAGGCTCTGCAGCCCGACCTTGCTGATGTTGTCGACATCGGCGTTGCCGGTGACGATATAGGCGAGCCGCGTCTCCAGCGTCGCCTTGACGGCGAAGTCGTCGGCCGAAGGTGTTGCAGCGGCGGCGGGTGCGGGCCGGTTCTGCGCGAAGGCCTGCGGCGCGAACAACAGGCCCGCGCCGACAATCCCGAGCACGAGCGCGCCGGCGACCGCGCGCCGCCGCGGCGCCAGCCGATGGATGCCGCCCGCGAGCCAGAACACCACCAGCGCATCGATCAGGAGCAGCCCCAGCGCGGCGAGGAAGATCGCGCCGCGCAGGTCCTTCGGCTCGCCGAGGCGATAGGCTTCCATCCGCGCGTTGAGCGGCGCGTAGTCGATCGGGTTGAGCCGGTCGGCGAACTGCAGCGTGTTCACGGCGAGCAGGCCTTCCGGCGGGCCGTAAAAGCCGGGCGGATGATCGGCGGTCGCGCGGCCATTGTAGTTCGACGGTACCGGGCGCGCCGTGGAAGGCGCCGGCCCGAACGCGCCGAAGCCGTCGAGCACGCGATTGGGCGGTATCGCCTCGCGCGCGCCGCGCGCGTCCGGCTCGTTCGCCGCATTGCTGCCCGCAAGGCTGACGATGCGCTTGAGCATTTCGACAAAGGCGCCCGACAGCGGCAGGTTCGACCAGCGCGTGTCGGCGGAGACATGGAAGAGCACGATCACGCCCTTGCCGCGCCTGCCCGCGGTCACCAGCGGGGTGCCGTCGCCGAGCGTGGCCCATGTTCGCTCGGTGAGACCTGAGTCCGGCTCGGCCAGCACCTGGCGCGTCACCGTCACGTCGTTCGGCACCGTCATGCCGTTGAACGGACTCTCGCGCGAGAAACCGCTCAGCTGCTGCGGTTGCTCCCAGGAGAGCGAGCCGCCGAGCGTGCGTCCGCCGCGCCGCAGCTTCACCGGGATGAGGTCGTCGTCGCCCGCAGCAAGGCGCGGCCCCGCGAAACGCACCAGCACGCCGCCGTCGTCGATCCATTTCGCAAGCCGCTCGCGTGCGTCGCCCGCGACATTGCCGACGTCGGCGAGGATCAGCATTGGCAGGTTCTGGCCGAGGAACTGACGGACCGAGTCGGCCGGCGACCCGCGTTCGGCGAGCCGGACATCGGCGAACGGGTTGAGCGCGCGCGAGAGATAGAAGGTCGACGCGAGCAGCGGCTGCGCGGTCTCGGCGGTCGCGCCGGTGATGACCCCGACGGTGCGGCGGCGCCAGCGCTTGTCCAGCAATTGCACGGCACCGGCGGAACGTTCGCCCGCGATCTCGAGCCGCGCGATGTCGTTGCGGATCTCGACCGGCAGGTCGAAGGTCGCTTCGGTTTCGCGCTCGCTCCCCTTGAAGGCGAACGGCGCCTCGCCGAGCGGCAGGCCCTTCGGATCGAGCGCGCGCACGATCCCGTTCTCGCCGCCGCTGGTCGCGGCGCGCAGCACCTTCACGGTGAGTGCGCCGGCCGCGTTGTCGGCGCCGACCAGCGCGTGCGCGGGCGGCACGCCGCCTTCGACCACCGTCACGGTCTGCTTCTCGAGCGTCTTGGCGAGCCCGTCGACGAAGTCCTTGGCGCGCACGACGTCGACGCCGTCGGAGAGCCACAGCACCTCGATCGACGGCGTCGCTGCGACGAAGCGCGCGATCGCCGGCAGCACCTCGGTGCGCTCGATCGTGTGCGGCTTGGGCTTGATCGCGCGCACGCGCACGCGCGCCGCGCCGGGTGTTTCCAGCGAGATGTCGCGGCCGACTTCGGAAAGCGGAATGATCGCGACGCCGCGATTGTCGGTCTCGGCACGTGCGATCAGGTCTTCCGCCGTCCGCAGGCGGATGTCCCAGGTGGCCGCGGCGGCCCAGCCATCGTCGATCAGCAACGCCAGCGGCGCGCTCTTCTCGGAGGTCGCGAGCGGCGGGTTCCACTGCGGGCCGGCGGCCGCGATGATGACGAGTGCTGCAAGCGTGAGGCGCAGCAGCGTCAGCCACCAGGGCGTGCGCGAGGGCGTTTCTTCCTTGGGCGCGATGTCGAACAGAAGGCGCGTCGGCGGGAAGAAGATGCGGCGCGGACGCGGCGGCACGAGACGCGACAGCCACCACAGCACCGGCAGGCTGATGAGCCCGAGCAGGATCAGCGGCGACGCGAAACCGAGAGGCAGGCCGCCGATCATGCGGACCTCGCGGGTTGCGGCACCGCCTGCCAGCGGCTCATGCCGGTGCCGGCTCCGCCGGCGCCCATGCGGCCATGCAACGCCAGCAGCAACTCGCTCCCCGGCCGGTCGGTGCGGTGGATGATGAAGCTCCAGCCGAGCCGGTCGGTCTCGGCGCGGATCTCGGCGCGGTGGCGCGCGATGCGCGCCTCATAGTCCGCGCGCCACATCTCGGCGCGGCCGGCGGTGATGGAGCTGCCGTCCTCCGGCTCGAGAAACTCGATGCGTCCCGAATAGGGGAACGTCTCCTCGGCGGGATCGACGACCTGCACCACGTGGCCGTTCGCGCCGGTTGCGGAAAGCTGCGCGAGCGTGCGGTGCACGTCTTGCGCCGGACTCCACAGGTCGGAGAGCATCACGACCTCGGAGAGCGGAGAGGGCGAGAAGTTCGGCGGCAGGCTCGCGCGCGGGGTCGGGTCGTGCACGATGATCTCGGCCATCTTCTCGATGATGTTGCGGCTCGCGCTCGGGCGCATCAGCCCCGGAATGCCGACGCGCTCGCCGCCTTCGACCAGCACCTCGGCGAGCGCGAACGCCACGACGAGCGCCCGGTCGAGCTTGGTCTCCCAGACGAGCGGCGAGGCGAACAGCATCGAGGGCGAACGGTCGGCCCAGATCCACACCGTGTGCGCGGCCTCCCATTCGTGCTCGCGCACATAGAGATGGTCGTCGCGCGCGGACCGGCGCCAGTCGACATTGCTCGACGCCTCGCCGGAGACGAAGCGGCGGAATTGCCAGAAGCTTTCGCCGGTGCCGGCGCGGCGGCGGCCATGCAGGCCGTGGATGATGGTGGAGGCGACGCGGCGCGCTTCCAGGATCAGCCGCGGCATGCTGGCGGCAAGCGTGCGCGCATCGCCGGTCGCGCGGCGTGTCGCTTCGGACTCCTGCTTGACCAGCTCTGGGGCGCGCTCGCCGTCCGCCATTCGCGTTATCCGATGCGCGACTTGAGCTTGGCGATGACCTGTTCGATCGTCTGCCCGTCGGCACGCGCCGAGAAGGTGAGCGCCATGCGGTGCTTCAGGATCGGGTCGGCGAGGTCGAGCACGTCGTCGACCGAGGGCGCGTAGCGGCCTTCGAGCAGGGCGCGCGCCCGCACCGCGAGCATCAGGGCCTGGGATGCGCGCGGACCCGGGCCCCAGGCGATCGCCTTGGCGGTCTCGCCGCCCTCGGGGCCGGGACGCGCCGAGCGCACCAGCGCGAGGATCGCCTCGACCACGGACTCGCCGACCGGCAGGCGCCGCACGAGGCGCTGCGCCGCCATCAGGTCTTCGGCTGTCATCGCGGCCTTCGCCTTGGTCGCCTCCGCGCCGGTGGTGTCGAACAGGATTTTCCGCTCGGCCTCGCGATCCGGATAATCGACGTCGATCTCCATCAGGAAGCGGTCGAGCTGCGCTTCGGGCAACGGATAGGTGCCTTCCTGCTCCAGCGGGTTCTGGGTCGCCAGCACATGGAACGGCGCCGGCAGGTCGTGGCGCGCTCCCGCGACCGTGACGTGATGCTCCTGCATCGCCTGCAGCAGCGCCGACTGCGTGCGCGGCGAGGCGCGGTTGAGCTCGTCGGCGAGGACGACGTTCGCGAACACCGGACCGGGCCGGAACGCGAACTCGCTCGTGCGCTGGTCGAACACGCTCACGCCGGTGACGTCGCTCGGCAGCACGTCGGGCGTCAGCTGGATGCGCGCGAACGAGGCGTCG
>JAXDNZ010000043.1:0-3538 GCA_034669185.1 Hyphomicrobiales bacterium | reverse complement strand
GCGAGGAGGCCGGACCGGGTCCGAGCGGCTCACCGACGGCTGGCGGGGCGTGCGGCGGTACATCGGCGCTGTCGCATTCGGACGACATGTTCCACAGCTCCTTGCGGTCAAGGCGAGCAGAACAGCTTGCGCAGCGCGGGTCAATCGCACTGGTCCGCACGATCGGCTCCTCCGACGCCGCTGCGGTCGCGCGGGGCTTCGCGCGAATCCGTGGCGCGCGAGCAAGAAGCTTGATCGCGACCTCCGCATAGTCAAGTTTAGCTGATAACCTTGACTACATGCCGGAGCTGGTCAACCTTCGCTGGCTCCCGAACGCAGCCTCGGGCCTGCCGCGCCGCGACAGTCGCGGCTGCGAGTACGAGGCCTACGTGCCCGATCGGCTGACGGGTCGGGAGATCTCCTTGAGCGGCTCGACGACCGCGGACGTGGTCGACGCCGAGCGCGCGGTCGCGCGCCTCAACCGGGAGACGCGCAGCCTGGTGGACTCGGAGGCGGTCGCTCGCCTCCTGCTCCGTGCCGAGGCGGTGGCATCGTCGAAGATCGAGGGGTTGCAGGTGGGCGGCCGCCGGCTGCTCAAAGCGCAGCTTGCCGCCGCGCTCGGGGAGGACCCCTCGGACATCACGGCGACCGAGGTGCTCAACAACATCGAGGCGATGCGGTGGGCGGTCGACTCCGTGGCCGACGTCGTGCAGATCACGGTCGACCACCTCCTTGGCATTCACCAGCGGTTGCTGGCGGGGACGAGCCTCGAGCAGCACGGCGGGAGGCTGCGCCAGCAGCAGAACTGGATCGGCGGGAGCTCGTACAACCCCTGTTCGGCCGCCTTCGTCCCGCCACCGTCGGAACGGGTGCTCGACCTGCTCGAAGACCTGTGCGACTTCTGCAACGGCGAAGAGCTGCCGGCGATCGCACAGGCGGCCCTGGCGCACGCGCAGTTCGAGACGATCCATCCGTTCATCGACGGCAATGGGCGCACGGGTCGCGCGCTGGTCCACGTCATCCTCCGCCGGCGCGGTGTCGCGCCGGTCGTCGTGCCGCCGGTGTCGCTGATGCTGGCGACGTGGTCGCAGGACTACGTCAATGGTCTGACCGCAACCCGCTACCGCGGAGATGCTGCGTCGCAGGAGGCCATCGACGGGCTCGACTCCTGGGTCGGGCTGTTTGCCGCCGCGACGACACGCGCCGTAGCGGATGCCGAGACCTACGAACAACGGGTGACCGAGGTGCAGGCCGCCTGGCGCGACGCGCTCGGCAAAGTCCGTGCCAACTCGGCCGTCGACGTGCTCGTCAACGCCTTGCCGGGGGCACCTGTCATCACCGTCCAGAGCGCGGCGGCGCTCATCGGCCGCAGCGAGCAGGCGGTCAACGAGGCGATCCCGCGTCTCGTCGAAGCCGGCGTCCTGACGCAGACGACGATCGGCCGTCGCAATCGCGCCTTCGAGGCGCCCGATCTCATCAGCGCCTTCAACGATCTCGAGCGCCAGCTTGCGAGCCTCGAAGGCGGAACAGCTATGGCCTAGATGAGGGGTCGGTGAGGCTCGAGCAGGCGCGGGCGAGGGCCGTGCGCTGAGCGGTGGAGAGCGGTTGGCAGGCGTTCCGTTGTGGTCGGTGATGGTCAGCCGCCGGAAATGGAGCGCAGCACGAGGAGGTAGGTGCCGTTCTCCTTCGGCTGCAGTTTGAGCGTCTTGCGGTAGCCCGGGGCGGTGAGCGTGGCGGTCGCTGCGTGGGGGCCGGCGAAGCCGGCGACGACGCGACGTAGCGCGGCAACGCTGCATTGCGGCACGCCTCGGGGCTTGCGGCGGGTCTGTGGTGAGACAGTCGGGCCGTTGAGGTCCACGCGTTCGCGGCAGCCGCCGATCGAACGTGCGGCCGGGAGCTCGCCGAGCGCGGCCACGGCCGGGTCGCCGTCGAGCGCATCGATGCGAGCGACCGCGTCATCATCGAGCGCCAGCGGCTCGATCCCCAGCCGCCGCCGCATCGGGTCGTCCACCGGCCGCGCCGCACACTCGTCGCCAGGAGGTTGCGGGCGATCCCAAGCAGCCAGGCCCCGGCGTCCCCGAGCGACGCGTCAAGCCGCTGGCGGCGCTCGAGCGCGCGAGCGAAGGTCCCCGCCGTGAGGTCCGCGGCGAGCTCTCCGCTCCGCGTCCGCCGCAAGAAGAACCCCAGGACCGCGTCCTCATGACGCCGATAGAACGCTGCGAAGTCGTGCGCGTCGCCCCTCAGCAGACATCCATCGTCGCGCGGTGATCGTCGCTCGGCCATCACCACGCACTTACTCGCCAGCCGGATTGTGTGACACGACCAATCGAACACGACCGCACCAGGACCACCGGCTCGTGCCTTCTCGCCACACTGGCGAACGTCGCGCCCCCTACTTCGTCGTGATCAGAACCCAGTCACTAACGATCGCTGGCGCGATCGTTACGGATGTGACGGCGCAGGAGGGCATCTATCGTGTCGCGCTTATCGTCATCGCGCGTGTATTGGTCGAGACTGGTGATCGCAAGAACTTCGACGATGTCTGCGGGAACCTGGCCATCAAAAAGTACTCGCCATGGCTTCGATGGAGCGGGTGGCCGCTTCGGCCCTGTGAGGTCGGCCCAAGCGGATGCGATAGTTGCAAGTGCGAGCGCGATGCTTAGCGCAGCAATAGCTGTGGCGGCAGCGGTCACGGCAATATCTGGCGCAGAAGCCCGTAGAGACGCATCGAAACAACATATCGTCGGTAAAGAAGATGCGCCCGCAGGCGGGTTATCACCGCCACAACGCCGACGCTGAGCAGGATGGCAGCCGTGAACAATGCCGCCTGCCCTGCGCTCAAATGATGGCCGTCCTTGAAAAATGGGCTCACGAGCGCGGCAAGCGCAGCAATGGCCACCGGAGCTGCAAGATTGATAAAGAGCGTCTGGCGCTCAAGTTGCCACTCGTAAACCTGTTGGATCCGCCCCTCGCCATCTTGTGGATTGGCGATTGCCAAGGCCAACAGATCCAAGGGCTCGAGCGGCGTCCTGCCGGAGAGGTTTGGCACGCTCAGAGTCTACTCACGCAGCCCCACGCGAAAACTGCAGCCGGCGAGGCGGCGCTGCCGGCCGCGTACGGGACGGGGACCGGGGGATCCAGGTCGTGATCACGGCTGGCCGTGCGGCAGACCGCGGTGGCGCATCGCGAGCGCGAACAGAGCGAACTCCTGTTGGAACTCGTGGAGCACCATCGGCTGGCCAGCTCCGTCGGGCGCTTGCGAAGGCTCGCCGCCCGGTGTGGCGCGGCGACGCTCCAGGGCGGCGTCGCGCCACGCGTCAATCGCCTGGTGCGCGTCGGCAATATCGCGCCGTGGCTCATCCTGCAACACGCCGCCGAGGTGCGGCGACGCGAGAGCTCTGGCGCCCATGTCGGCGATCGCTTCGACGGGGTTTGCCGCGAAGCGTTGCGCGAGGGCCGGAAGGGTCCGTCGGCGGACAACTCGTTCCGTCTGCAACGTGTAGGTTCGGCTCCTGGCCGGTCAGCGGTGGCCTGGGAATCGGCCTGCTGTCATCGCCGG
>JAXDNZ010000042.1:0-4314 GCA_034669185.1 Hyphomicrobiales bacterium | reverse complement strand
TGTTGCCGAACGAGCGCCGCCTCGTGGACAGGATTTCCTTCACCCAGCGCGGCTTAGTGGCGATGTTGAGGATGTTGGCGAGCGTCATGCGCGGCGGCACCGAGAGGCCGTTCTTCACGTCCTTGTGGCGCTGGCCGAGCACCTGCAGGTCTACGGTCAGCACGAGTGCGCTGCATCCGGCGGCCGCCGCGCGAGCGATCAGCCGACTGATGAACTTGCGGTCGCGCATCACGTAGAGCTGGAACCAGAACGGCTTATTGGTCTCCGCCGCGACGTCCTCGATCGAGGCGACCGACATGGTGGAGAGGCAGAACGGGATGCCCATGGCGTTGGCGGCGCGCGCCGCGTGGATTTCGCCGTCGGCATGCTGCATGCCGAGCAGGCCGACCGGCGCGATCGCGAGCGGCAGCGACACCGGCTCGCCGAGGAGCGTCGAGGCGGTCGAGCGCCGCGACACGTCGACCAGGATGCGCTGACGGAACTTGATCGCCTCGAAGTCGCGCCGGTTCGCCGCCAGCGTCTCCTCCTGGTAGGAGCCGTTCTCCGCGTAGTCGACGAACATGCGCGGTACGCGCCGGACGTATTGCCGGCGCAGGTCTTCGATACAGGTCAGCGTCGGCATTCGGTGTCCCCCAACCCGGTCCGCTGTCTAGCACAGGGAGCCGTACGCCGGACAAGCCGCTTGCGGCGCGCTACCATGCGGTCGGGACCGCGGACGCGGCCGAGGAGCGCGTTTGGCAGATGGCGAACACAAATCCCGTCCTGCATCACATCAACCTGAAGACCACACGGTTGCGGGAGATGATCGACTGGTACGGCACGGTCGTCGGCACGACCGCTACTTTTCAATTTCCCGTCGGCGCATGGCTGTCGAACGACGGCGCCAACCACCGCATCGCGCTGCTCTCCACGCCGGCCATGACGGACGATCCCGACAAGCTGATCCATGCCGGCATGCATCACGTCGCGTTCGAGTACCAATCGATGGACGCGCTGCTGGCGAACTTCACGCGACTGAAGAGCCTTGGCATCCTGCCGCACATGTCGCTCAGATCACGGTCTGACGACGTCGTTCTATTACGTCGATCCGGACGGCAACAGCGTCGAACTCCAGTTCGACAATTTCGGCGACTGGGCGCAGTCGAAGGAATGGATGCGCACCTCGCCGGACTTCGCGAACAATCCCATCGGCGTGCAGGTCGACCCGCAGCGGATGGTCGCGGCGCGCGGCGCCGGTGTCTCGCCGGACGAATTGCACCGACGCGCCTATGCGGGCGAGTTCGATCCGGGCACGCCGCTGGATGCGCGTTTGCCGCTGTAGCGCGTTCCCCTAATGAAGCGGCAGCGGAATGCGGGGACCGGAATCCCGGATTGCGCTTCGCTCCATCCGGGCTACGCTGGACACTGCCGCCGCCCGGGGACCCCATGACCGATACCGATGACCGCTACGTGAAGACCGGCGTGTTTCTCGCGCCCTTTCATCCGCTCTCGGAAAATCCGCTCCTCGCGCTCGAGCGCGACATGGATCTGCTCGTCCACCTCGACAAGCTGAACTACCACGAGGCCTGGATCGGCGAGCACCATTCGGCCGGCTTCGAGATCATCAACTGCCCGGAGATGTTCATCGCGGGCGCGGCGGAACGCACACGTCATATCCGGCTCGGCACCGGCGTGGTGTCGCTGCCCTATCACAACCCGTTCACGCTCGCGGGCCGTATGCAGCAGCTCGACTACATGACGCGCGGCCGCGCGATGTTCGGCGTCGGGCCCGGCTCGCTCGTCTACGATGCCGACAAGATGGGGCTGGCGGCGGCCGACCAGCGGCGCAAGCTCGACGAGGCGCTCGACGTGATCATGGAGCTGATGGCCGGCCGCATGGTCACGAAAAAGACCGACTGGTTCGACCTGCGCGAGGCGCGGCTGCAGCTCAAGAGCTACTCGCAGCCCATGATGGAAATGGCGGTCGCCTCCGCGCGTTCGCCGACCGGCGCGGTACAGGCCGGCAAGCACGGCATCGGCATGATTTCGCTCGGCGGAACGTCGGACGACGCGCTGAAGGCGCACGCCAGCAACTGGGGCGTCTATGAAAAGAGCGCCGCCGAGAACGGCAAGGTCGCGGACCGCCGCAAGTGGCGTATCGTGACGTTCGCGCATGTTGCCGAGACGCGCGAGCAGGCGCGCGCCGACGTGAAATTTGGACTGGAGGATTTTCGGCGCTATTTCGCCGAGGTCGCGACCTTTCCGATCATCCCGCCGGAGGTGACCGGCGATCCGGCCGAGTATCTCGTCTCGAGCGGCCTTGCCTGCATCGGCACGCCGGAGGATTGCGTGCGCCATTTCGAGCGGCTGTGGAAAGGCTCGAACGGCGGGCTGGGCGGCATCATGCTGCTCGCGCACAACTGGGCCGACTGGGCGGCGACGAAGCGCTCCTACGAACTGATGGCGCGCTACGTGCACCCGCACTTCCAGCGCAACGCCAATGCGCTGCGGGAGTGGAGCTACGCCGACGCCAAAGGCAAATACGCGACTGCGGGCCAGCAGATGAAGGCCGCCGTGCAGGCTGCGACCGAGAAGTATCACGCGAAGAAAGCCTGACTTCGCCGCACGCGCGGTGCAACCTCTCCCACAAGCCGAGAGGGTGGGCCGGAGCTTGCGGCACTAACCTAATGAACCCTTTACCCTTCTCGTGCGACTCATCTCCGGAAGAGGCGCGGAAAGCCGCGCCGCCATGGTTTCGCCTTGCCTGCCGTCATAGTCGCGGCCGGGTGGAGCGATTTGGGAAGGCACGGAATGTTTCGCACGGTTTGCTGCGCCACGGCGCTCGCGCTCGTCATCCTTAGCCCCGCGCTCGCGCAGCGCGCAGCGCCCGACGCGCCCCGCAAGCAGGCGGCCGCCGCCAAACCGGCCGTCCCGGCCCGTCCGGTCGCAAGCTTCTGGACCTCGGCCGAGCCGACCTTCGACGAGCACACGTACGACCGCATCAACGGCGCGATGCTCTCCTATTCGGCGATCGAGGTGCGCGGCGGCTGGCCGGCGGTCGCCAAGGTCAACCTCGAGCCGGGCGCGTCGGGTCCGGACGTCGCGAAGCTGCGCGCGCGCCTTGCGGTGACCGAGGACCTGCCGCCCGAGTTCGCCGAAAGCGACCAGTACGATCAGATGCTGACCGAAGCGGTGAAGCGCTTCCAAGCGCGCCACGGCCTGCCCGAGACCGGCAGCGTCGGCCCGCAGACCATCGAGGCGCTCAACGTGCCGGTCGGCAAGCGCATCCGCCAGCTTGCGGCCTCGCTCGACCGCCTGCAGGGTATGGGCTTCACCTTCGGCCAGCGCTACGTGGTGGTGAACATTCCGGCCGCGGTCGCCGAGGCGGTCGAGAACGGCAAGGTCGCGCGGCGCTACGTGACGGTGGTCGGCAAGACCGACCGGCCCTCGCCGACGCTGACCACGACGATCACCGCCGTGAACCTCAACCCGACCTGGACCGTGCCGCTGTCCATCGTAAAGAAGGACATCGTGCCCAAGATGCGCAAGGACGTAAATTATGCCGCGCGCATGAACATGAAGCTGCTCGACGCGTCGGGCAACGAGATCGACGCGCGTTCCGTCGACTGGCACGCGGAGCGCACGCCGAATTTCACCATTCGGCAGGACAGCGGCGACAGCAACGCACTCGGCAATGTGCGCATTGACATGCCGAACCCGCATTCGGTCTACATGCACGACACTAACCACCGCAATCTGTTCAGCGCTGACTACCGCTTCCAGTCGTCGGGCTGCACCCGCGTGAAGGATGTGCGCGACCTCGCGGCGTGGATCCTGAAGGACAATGCCGGCTGGGGCCGGCGCGAGATCGACGCCGAGATCGCGACGGGCAAACGCACGACGGTGCGGCTCGCGCACGCCATTCCGGTCGCCTGGATCTATCTCACCGGCTGGGCCAATCCAGACGGCACCATCGCGTTTCGCAACGACGTCTACGGGCTCGACGACAAGACCTCGCCGCCGCTCACTGTCGATGTCGGCCGGCCGGTGCGCAGCGCCGCGCGCGCCTCGGGCTTCGTGCTGCAATCGGACGACCCCGAGCCAATGACGTTCATCCCGGTGTCGTATCTCGACAGCCGCTGACGGCCTTGCCGCGCCGCGAATGGAACTTTTGCGGCGACATGGTGTTCTGTCCTCCTGAGATCGAATGGCAGGAGGCGACGATGGCCAAGCCAAGTGCGACCGAGCTTCAGACGAAACATCGCGGCGGCGATGCCGATGGAGCGCGCAAGCCTCCCAAGGACAAGCACGAGGACAAGGAGACGAAGGTCCTCC
>JAXDNZ010000041.1:0-6012 GCA_034669185.1 Hyphomicrobiales bacterium | reverse complement strand
GCAAGCAAGAGACGTGCCCAAGGCCCTCATCCCGAGGAGCCTGGAAAGGCGGGCGTCTCGAAGGATGGGAGCTCTCGGCCATCCTTCGAGACGCGCCCCATTTACGCGCGTCTGCGACGCGCTATGGGGTGCTCCTCAGGATGAGCGCTGCTCCTACTCCGCGGCGACCGCGGTGGGGCGGCCGGGCTCCGGCACTTCCTGCAATTGCGGCTCGAGGCGTCGCTTGAGCATGCGGTCGACGCGGTCGAGGTAGAGGTAGACGACCGGCGTGATGTAGAGCGTGAGCAGCTGCGACACCAACAGCCCGCCGACCACCGCGACGCCGAGCGGCTGGCGCAATTCCGCGCCCGCGCCGGTGCCAAGCGCGATCGGCAGCGCGCCGAAGATCGCCGCGAACGTCGTCATCATGATCGGACGGAAGCGCAGCAGGCAGGCCTCGCGGATCGCGGCCACGGCGCCGAGGCCCACGCGCCTTCGTTCGAGCGCGAAGTCGATCATCATGATGGCGTTCTTCTTCACGATTCCGACCAGCATCACGATGCCGATCATCGCGATCACCGACAGGTCCATCTGGAACGCCATCAGCACGAGCAGCGCGCCGACGCCGGCGGAAGGCAGACCCGAAATGATGGTGATCGGGTGGATGAAGCTCTCGTACAGGATGCCGAGCACCACGTAAGCCGCGAAGATCGCGGCGAGCACCAGCACGCCCTGCCCTTTCAGCGATTCCTGGAACACCTGCGCGGAGCCCTGGAAGCCCGACACGATGGTGGGCGGCAGGTTCATCTCGCGCTCGATCTGCTTGATCGCGTCGACCGCCTGGCCGAGCGAGAAGCCGGGCGCGAGGTTGAATGCGATGGTGACCGCCGGCTGCTGGCCCTGATGGTTGACCTGCAACGGTCCGACCGAGGGGGTGAGCTTGGTCACCGCCGACACCGGGATCGCGGTGCCGGACGGAACTCCGTTGCCGGTCACGCCCGATCCGGGCGCGGCGACGTTCGCGACCGTGGTCTTGACGAAGATCTTGGAGAGCCCCGAGGGGTCGGCCTGAAACTCCTTCAGGCATTCCTCGATGATCTGGTAGTCGGCGGAGGGCGTGTAGATCGTGCCGATCTGGCGGTTGCCATAGCAGTCGAACAGCTCGTTTCGGATTTGGTCGACCGACACGCCGTAGATCGCCGCCGCCTCGCGGTCGATCTCGAGCGACATCTGCGGGTTCTTGATGTAGAGGTCGGTCGTGACGTCGCGCAGGCCCTCGAGCTTGGCGACGCGGTCGCGCATCTCCGGCGCGATGCGATAGAGCGCCTCGGTATCGCTCGATTGGAGCGTGTACTGGAATTCGCTCTTTGAGATGCGCCCGGTGATGTTGATGTTCTGCACCGCCTGGAAATAGGTGACCATCCCGGTCACCGTGTTGGCGCTGCGGCGCAGGCGCTGGATCACCTGCGTGACGTTCTCGCCGCGCTCTTTCTTGGACTTGAGCGCGATGAACAGGCGACCGTAATTGGTGGTCGGGTTGGGGCCGCCGGTGCCGACGGTCGAGTTCACGTAATCGACCGCCTTGTCCTTGCGCACGATTTCGGCGATCTCGCGCTGGCGCTCGAACATCGCCTTGAACGAGATGTCGGACGGTCCCTCGACGGTCGAGGAGATGAAGCCCGTATCCTCGATCGGGAAGAAGCCCTTGGGGATGTAGACATAGAGGACGGCCGTGCCGACAAGCGTCGCCGCGATGACGACAAGCATCGTGCCCCTGTAGGCCAGCACCTTGTCGAGCGACCACTCGTAGGCGCGCAGCCAGCCGTTGAACATCCTCTCGAAGGCGCGCAGCACGATGTTCTGCTTCTCGCCCTCGCGGTGGGCTTTCAGCACGCGCGCGCAAAGCATGGGGGTCAGCGTCAGCGACACGAAGCCCGAGAGAATGATGGCGATCGCGATGGTGACGGCGAACTCCCGGAACACGCGGCCGACCATGCCGCCCATCAGCAGCACCGGGATGAACACCGCGATGAGCGAGAAGGTGATCGATATGATGGTGAAGCCGATCTCGCGCGCACCCTTGAGCGCGGCCTCGAAGGGGCGCATGCCGCCCTCGACGTGGCGCACGATGTTCTCCAGCATGACGATCGCGTCGTCGACCACGAAGCCGACCGAGAGCGTCAGTGCGAGCAGCGTCATGTTGTTGATCGAGAAGCCGAACGCATACATCGCGCCGCAAGTCGCGATCAGCGAGATCGGCACCGCAAGCGCCGGAATGAGGGTCGCCGAGACCGAGCGCAGGAACAGGAAGATCACCAGCACGACCAACGCGATGGCGATGATCAGCGTCTCCTGAACGTCGGCGACGCTGTCGCGTATCGAGATCGAGCGATCGTTCAGCACCTCCGTCCGGATCGCCGCCGGGATTTGCGCCCGATAGGACGGCAAGCGTGACTTCACCGCATCGACCACCGCGACGGTATTGGCGTCGGGTTGCCGCTGGATCGCCAGCACGATGGCGCGCTCGTTGTTGAACGAGCTTGCGATCTGGTCGTTCTCGACGCTATCGACGACGCGCGCGATCTCGTCGAGCTTGACCGGTGCGCCATTGCGGTAGGCGACCACGACCTTGCGATAGTCGGAGGCCCGCGTCATCGCGCTCGAAGCGACCAGCGGAACATTCTGCTTGTCGCCCACCATGGTGCCGACCGGCGTGTTGGAATTCGCCTTCGACACGACGGTGCGCACATCCTCCATCGAGATGTTGCGCGCGGCCGCCGCGACCGGATCGACCTGAACCCGCAACGCATATTTCTGCGAGCCGAAGACCAGCACCTGCGCGATGCCCGGAAGCTGCGAGATCTGCTGGGCGAGCGTGATCTGTGCGTAGTCGTCGACGGCCGAGAGCGGCAGCGTCGCCGACACAAGGCTGATGTACAGAACCGGGAAATCGCCCGGATTGACCTTCCGGAAGAACGGCGGGGTGGTCATTTCTACCGGCAGCCGGCGCTGCGCCACGGTGAGCGCGGTCTGCACGTCGAGGGCTGCGCCGTCGATGTTCCGGTTGAGGTCGAACTGAATGATGATCGAGGTGGTGCCGAGTGCCGACGTCGAGGTCATCGACGAGATGCCGGCGATGGTCGAGAGCTGCCGCTCGATCGGGCCCGCGACTGAGGCCGCCATGGTTTCGGGACTCGCGCCCGGCAGCGTCGCGGTGATCTGGATGGTGGGGAAGTCGACCGCCGGAAGCGCCGCGACGGAGAGCAGGCGGTAGGCGAAGAAACCGAACACGATCAGCGACGCCGTCATCAGCGTCGTCATGACGGGCCGGCGAATGCAGGTTTCGGAAATCCCCATTCTCAGGCCCCTTTAGGCCCCGGCTTTGCGGATGGTGACTTGTGCGCCATTCGTCAGCAGGAGATGGCCATTGGTGACCACGGTTTCGCCGTCCTTGAGGCCGGACTCGATGACCGTCTCGCCGCCGACGATGCGGCCGACCTTGACGCTGCGCACCTGCGCGACGTTGTTCACGACGACGAACACAAAAGTGCCCTGCTGGCTCACCTGCAAGGCGGGCGACGGCACGACCACGGACTGCTCCTGGCGCAAGGTCAGGCGCACATTGACCAGCGTTCCCGGCCAGAGCAGTTCATCCTCGTTCGGCATCGTGGCGCGGATGGTCGCCATGCCGGTCGCCGTGTCGACGCTGTTCTCGATCATCGAGACGGCGCCGGAAGCATGGTTGTCCGACCCCGGGATGGTGGCCTCGATGGTCGCGCTTTCCGCGCTGATCGCCTTGCGCAGGTCGGGCAGATAGCGCTGCGGCACCGCGAAGCTCACGTAGATCGGCGAAATCTGATTGATGGTCGCGATCGGCGTCGTGTCGGCGGAACGTACGAAGTTGCCGACCTTGACCGCGGCGGCGCTGATGCGGCCCGAGATCGCGGCCGTGATCGTGCTGTAGGTCAACTGGACGCGCAGGTTGTCGAGCACGGCCTGGTCGGCCTGGATCGCGGCGCGAAACGAGTCCGACTGCGTGCGCGCATTGTCGAGATTGGTGACCGGAGTCGCGCCCTTCGAGACCAGCTCGGTGTAGCGGCGGAAATCGCGCTCGGCGCCTTCCAGCATCGCCCGGTCGCGCGCCAGGTTCCCCTGGGCCTGACGGATCTGCGCGTCAAGCGCGCGGGTGTCGAGCTGAAGCAGCACGTCGCCCTTCTTGACGCGGGCGCCGTCGGCGAATTTGACCTCGACGATCTCGTTGTCGAGCCGCGACTTGATGGCGACGCTTGCGATCGGCGTCACGTTGCCGAGTGCATCGACCTGCAGCGGCACGAGCTTGCCGACGGCCTGCGCGACCTCGACGGGAACAGACCGGTTGCCCGGCGCGGGCGCCTGCGCGACCGCGCTCTGGGTCGGGTACCATTTCCACATGGCCGCAGCGGCTGCCGCAGCAGCAATCAGCAAGACCACGCCAAGAGTTTTTCGTCTGGTCACGGATCAGCGGCTCGGGCTTTGGCGCCCGAATCTCCCTCAGCCAATGGAGCCCCCCTGACGCGCGCGGCGGCGGCACCATACACCACATGTCTGCCGTGCGCTCTTAACATATTCGTAACGGAAAACGCAGGGGGTTTTGCGGTTCGCAGAAGGCCAAAACGCCTTCCGTCGCAACGCAAAGTTCGCCATGGTGAGTCGTTAGCCTTACCGGAGCCGGCATGCGGATCGCGACCTGGAATGTTAACTCGATCAAGCAGCGGCTCGAGAACCTGACCGCCTGGCTGCGCGAGCGCGAGCCCGACATCGTCTGCCTGCAGGAAACGAAATGCCAGGACGAGGGGTTCCCGCGCGAGGCGTTCGAGGGGCTGGGCTACAACGTCGCGTTCCACGGGCAAAAGACCTTCAACGGTGTCGCGATCCTGTCGAAGCTCCCCTTCGACGAGGTGACGCAGCGCCTGCCCGGCGACGAGGCCGACGACCATGCCCGGTTTCTGGAGGCCGTGGTGTCGACCGCCGACGGCGCGCTGCGCGTGGCGTCGATCTATCTGCCCAATGGCAACCCGCCTATGACAGATAAATATACCTACAAACTCAGGTGGATGGACCGGCTTTTTAAATACGCGCAGGAACGACTGGAGCTGGAAGAGCCACTGGTGCTCGCCGGCGACTACAATGTCATCCCGGCCGAAGCCGACGTGTACGATGCGCGCCTTTGGGTCGGCGACGCACTCTTCCTGCCGCAAACGCGCACCAAGTTCCGCGCACTCACTTATCTCGGCCTCACCGACGCCATTCGCGCGATCAGCGACGACCCAGGCCTCTACACGTTCTGGGATTATCAGGCCGGCGCTTGGCAGAAGAACAACGGCCTGCGCATCGACCACCTGCTGCTGTCGCCGCGCGCGGCCGATCGGCTCGTCACAGCAGGAATCGACAAGCACGTGCGGGCCTGGGAAAAGCCGTCAGATCACGTCCCGGCTTGGGTCGAGCTTGATCTTCCGGCGGACCGAGACCGTCCGGGCTAATCGCGCCGGCCGTTCATCCACTGCAGCAGGAACTCGCCGGCGCGCGCGCGCTCGTCCTCGTTCGCCTGCTTGAACGCAGACTCATAGAGGTCGCCGATCCAGCCCTCGGTCGGAGCGTTGGATTTCGCGAGCGCGAGCCACATCAACCCGCGCGCCGCCTGACGCGGCACGCCCGGCTCGCCCTTGAACAGCATGCGGCCGAGCATCGCCTGCGCTTTGTACTGGCCCTTGTTGGCGGCCGAGTAGAACCATTGCGCGGCGCGGCGCGGGTCCTTGGCAATGCCGGAGCCGTCGAACAGAAGACGGCCGAAGAAGTACTGCGCTTCCGGATCACCGAAGTAGGTCGCGGCGTGATAATACATCTGCCGCGCACGCGCGATGTCGACCCTGACCTGCGAATTCGGGATGCCGGTCATGGAGTAGTGGCCAAGCGCCACGAAGGCATTGGCGACGAAGCGCGCCTGCGGCGTGCCGGGCGGATCGTCGGCGTGCATATCGGCGATGCGGCTGAAGT
>JAXDNZ010000040.1:0-2680 GCA_034669185.1 Hyphomicrobiales bacterium | reverse complement strand
CACGCCGTCGGCCGTGAGCACCTTCGCCATCGCGGCGTTGAGCTTGGCGACGATCTCGGGCGGCGTTCCGGCCGGCGCGAAGAACGCGACCCATGACGACATCTCGAACCCCGGGACGGTCTCGCCGATGGTCGGAACGTCGGGCAGCGCGGCGTAGCGTGTCTTCTCGACCACCGCGACGATCCTGATCTTGCCCGTGTTCATGTGCGGCACCGCGGCCGAGAGGCTGAGGAATGCCATGCCGATGTGACCGCCGAGCAGGTCGTTCACCGCCGCGCCGCCGCCCTTGTAGGGGATGTGCGTGATGTCGATGCCGGCCTTCTGATGCAGCAGCTCGCCGGCAAGATGATGCGGCGAGCCGGTGCCGGACGAGCCGTAGCTGAGCTTGCCCGGATTGGCGCGCGCGAAGGCGATCACGTCCGCGACGGTCTTGATCGCAAGCTCGGCATTGACGGCGAGGCAGATGATGTTCGCGCCCGCGTTGGTGATCGGCACGAAATCCTTCACCGGATCGAACGGCGTGTGGCGGTAGAGATAGACGTTGCTGGTCATGGTCGCGTCGGTGCCGACCATCAGCGTGTAGCCGTCGGCCGGCGCGCGCGCGACCAGACCGGCCGCGATGTTGCTGCCGCTGCCCGGCCGGTTGTCGACGATCACCGCCTGGCCCCATTCCTCGCGCAGCCCTTCGGCGACCGTGCGCGCCGCGAGATCCGACACCGCGCCGGGCGTGTAGCCGGCGACGATGGTGATCGCCCGCGTCGGGTAGGATTGCGCGCTCGCTCCGACCGGCGCGAGAAAGCAGGCAAGCGCGGCCGCGCCGAACGCGGCGGGCAGGAATGACATCATCGGCGTTCTCCCTGACGGCCGCGATTATCGGCAAGAAGCGCCCGGTGTGAAAGACGGATCGGCGGAACTGGCGGCCGGACAAGCTTGTTGACCGGGGAGCGACCAGGACAAAAGGAGGCGAACATGTTTGCGCGAGCAATTGTCATTGCCGCCGCACTGGCCGCGGGTTCGGCCGCGGCCAACGCCCAAGGCGGCCCGGCCACCGCTCCGGGCGCACCGCCCAGCACGTCCACGCAGGGCCCGGGTCTGCCGGGACCCGCAGCCGGCACTCCCCCGTCCGGCCCGGGCGTCCCTGGTGGCACCGGTCCCGACATGCAGTCGGCGCCGTCCAGACTGAACATCGGGTCGAGCACCGGGCCGAACGTGCCGCCGGCGCCTGATCCGCGGTAAGCGCGTTCACCGCGCGAGCTGGAATCGCTCGAAGCGGTGCAAGGCGTCTTCGATTTGCTTTCGGCGTGATCCGCGCGCACTCTTGGTGACCCAGGTCCACTTCCGGATCAGAAGTTTTTGCCGTTCGCGGTCGGTCTTGAGGTCGAGCACCGCGACGATCTCGTCGCCGATCAGCACCGGCTGCGCGAAGTAGCCGAACACGCGCTTCTCCTTCGGCACATAGGCCTCGAAGCGGTGCGCGTAGCCAAAGAACAGAGCCAGCCGTTTGCGCTGGATCACCAGCGGATCGAACGGATTGAGGATGTGGACGATGTCGGCGGGCGGCGCGAACGTCGTGTCGAGCATGTCCGGCGCGACCCAATGCTCGTGCCTCGCGCCCTCCGGCGCGACCGGCACCAATTCACTGCGACGTACCCGCGCGTCGATCAATCGGCGGATCGCCGCCTTGCGCGATGGCGCGAGATGGCAGATCGAACCGAGGCTGACGACACCTTGCGATCGCAGCGCGCGGTCGAGCAGATAGGCCATGCGCTCGCCTTCCGGGGCGGCCTTCGGCAAGCGATCCCAGCCGAAGTGGCGCGTCATCAGGTCATAGGTCTTCAGCATGCCCTCGCGTCGACTGACCGTCAGCACGCCGCGATAGAAGGCAAGCTGCAGCGCGCGCTTACTTGGCTTGCGGCTCGCCCATTCGTGATCCTTTTCGCGCAGCTCGTCGTCGTCGATGTCGCGGATGGTCAGCGGACCGTTGCGCTTGATGCGGCCGAGCACCTTCTGCAGTTCGCCGCGCTTCACGGTGGCGAAGAAAGTGCTGTGGTCGTCCGCCTCGTGCTTCATCGCGCGCGTGAAGAAGCGCATGTCGGCGGTCGGCACGTAGGAGAGCGCGTGCGTCCAGTATTCGAACACAGTCTTGTCGACGCTCTGCGCCTGCCGCAGGTGATCGCGCCGGTAGGACGGAATGCGCGTGAACAGGATCTGATGGTGGCAGCGCTCGACCACGTTGATGGTATCGATCTGGACGTAGCCGAGATGCGCGATCGCAGCGAGCGTCGCCGGCGCGCCCTCGCCGAACGGCTCGGCGGCGTCGAGCCTTTGCGCGCGCAGCCAGATGCGTCTGGCACGCCCCAGAGTCAGCGCAACGGGTGTATTGGTGCGAGACATGACGGAGAAGGATCAGAAAAACCCCAGCGATTCGCATCCGGTCCCGGCCTGAAAGCTGTGCTTCGGCTCCATGCCGTCGACCGCGATCAGGCCGGCTGCGGCGCTCGACATCAGGCAACTCGTGCAGCGATTCGCGGATAATGCCAGGACTCGCAGACCGGCTCGAAACCGACTTTCGCATAGCACCGGTTCGAGAACGGGTTGCGCAGGTCGGTATACAGACAGGCGGTCGAGCGCCCTTCGGCGAAGATCTGCTCCACCACCGCGGCGACCGCCGAGCCCGCAT
>JAXDNZ010000039.1:0-3013 GCA_034669185.1 Hyphomicrobiales bacterium | reverse complement strand
CGGCGAGTTCTTCGCGCTCAACAATCGCTGCCCGCATCGCGGCGGCAGCCTGTGCGACGGCGTGACGACCGCGCTGGTGCAGTCCTCCGAGCCCGGCGAATACCGCACCTCGCGCAAGGGCGAGATCATCCGCTGCCCGTGGCACTCCTGGGAGTTCGATATCCGTACCGGTCAGTCCTGGTGCGACCCGCAACGGCTGCGCGCGCGCCGCTATCAGGTCTCGGTCGAGCCCGGCGCCAAGCTGGTCGAGGGGCCCTACAAGGCCGAGACCTTCCCGGTCAGCGTCGAGGGCGAGTACGTGGTGGTTGAGGCGTGACGTTGAGCGGAGCGGAACCCGGGAGCGGGTTGCCAGAGGAGGCCCCGGCTTTCGCTGTGCTCAAGCCAGGCTACAAGCTCAAGCGCTCACAAACCCCCACATCTAGCGGGCGTGTTCCCACCCATAGCCCAGCCTTGGCGCCCCCCAGCCGATATGCTATCGCGACAGGCGCGTGACGCCTTGCCCCGCCACGCCAATTTTTCAGGGAATCCCGCATGTCCAGCGAAGCCGCTCGCGCCGCGAAGGAAGACGCCTTCTTCTCGGCGAGCCTTGCCGAAGCCGATCCCGAAATCGCCGACGTGATCGCCAAGGAGCTCGGCCGCCAGCGCGACGAGATCGAGCTGATCGCCTCGGAAAACATCGTGAGCCGGGCGGTGCTGGAAGCCCAAGGCTCGGTGCTGACCAACAAGTACGCCGAGGGCTATCCGGGCCGGCGCTATTATGGCGGCTGTCAGTTCGTCGACATGGCGGAAAACATCGCGATCGAGCGCGCCAAGAAGCTGTTCGGCTGCGCCTTCGCCAACGTGCAGCCGAACTCCGGCTCACAGATGAACCAGGCGGTGTTCCTCGCTCTGATGGCGCCGGGCGACACCTTCATGGGCCTCGACCTCGCGGCCGGCGGGCACCTGACCCACGGCTCGCCCGTCAACATGTCGGGTAAGTGGTTCAAGGCGGTGCATTACGGCGTGCGGCGCGAGGACCAGTTGATCGACATGGACGAGGTCGCCCGCATCGCGCGCGCCGCCAAGCCCAAGATCATCATCGCGGGCGCGACCGCCTACTCGCGCACGTGGGATTTTGCACGTTTCCGCCAGATTGCCGACGAGGTCGGTGCTTATCTGATGGTCGACATGGCGCACTTTGCGGGACTGGTCGCCGGCGGCGCGCATCCGTCGCCGTTCCCGCACGCGCATGTCGCGACCACGACCACGCACAAGTCGCTGCGCGGCCCGCGCGGCGGCATGATCCTGACAAACGACGAAGCGATCGCCAAGAAGGTGAATTCTGCCGTTTTTCCGGGCCTGCAGGGCGGGCCGCTGATGCACGTGATCGCCGCGAAGGCGGTCGCGCTCGGCGAGGCGCTGCGGCCGGATTTCCGCGTCTACGCCAGGAACGTCGTGACCAACGCGAAAGCGTTGGCCGAGAGCCTGAAGTCGAAGGGCCTCGATATCGTCTCGGGCGGCACCGACAATCACCTGATGCTGGTCGATCTCCGCCCGAAGCGGCTGACCGGCAAGGTCGCCGAGATCGCGCTCGGGCGCGCGCACATCGCGACCAACAAGAACGGCATCCCGTTCGACCCCGAAAAGCCGATGGTCACCTCAGGGCTCCGGCTCGGCACGCCGGCGGGCACCACGCGCGGGTTCGGCGTCGCGGAATTCCGCCAGATCGGCGATCTGATCGTGGAAGTGCTCGACGTGCTCTCGCAGAAGGGCGTCGACGCGGACTCGCTCGTCGAGGCCGCCGTGCGCGACAAGGTCAGGGCGCTGGTGGCGCGGTTTCCGATTTATCAATGATGCTCGTCATAGGAGCGAAGGCCCCATGCGCTGTCCGAAGTGCCAGAGCCTCGACACGCAGGTGAAGGATTCGCGTCCGACCGAGGATTCCGCCGCGATCCGGCGCCGCCGCGTGTGCCTCTCGTGCCAGTTCCGCTTCACGACGTTCGAGCGGGTGCAATTGCGCGAGCTGACCGTGATCAAGCGCAACGGACGGCGGCTGCCGTTCGATCGCGACAAGCTCGCGCGCTCGGTCGAGATCGCGCTGCGCAAGCGCAATGTCGAGCCGGAGCGCATCGAGCAGACGGTCTCGAAGATCGTGCAGGAGCTGGAGTCGCTCGGCGAGAGCGAGGTGTCGTCGGAAACGATCGGCGAGACCGTGATGACGCACTTGCGCGAACTCGACGATGTTGCCTATGTGCGCTTTGCGTCGGTGTACCGCAATTTCCGCGAGGCGAAGGATTTCGAGGCCGCGCTCGCCGAGCTGGCGAACGAGGACGAGCCCCCGCCCAAGACGCAGGCGGCCGGCCGGAAGTAACCGCGTCAGGCGGCGGTCCCCGTGTGCTTGCGGAAGTCGTACCGGTCCTTGATGAACATGTTGAGGAAGCGTCCCTTCGCCGTGGCCGCTCGCAAGGCGGAATAGACCGATTTGGGAACGCAATAATAGGTGTAGGTCGCACCGCCCACGAAGGTGACGTGAAGCTCGCGCGCGGCCTCGTCGTAGACGAAGTGCTCGATCGCCGTCGACGGCATGGCACATCCTCCAGGCGGATAACGCGTGGCGGCGGCTTGGGTTCGCAGGTAAAACGCCACCCCATGGGCAAAACCGATGACACCCGCTTCATGGGGGTGGCGCTGACGCTGGGGCGGCGCGGGCTCGGCAATGCGTGGCCAAATCCGGCGGTCGGCGCGATCGTGGTGAAGGATGGCATCGTTGTCGGGCGCGGCTGGACGCAGCCGGGGGGACGGCCGCACGCCGAGGTCGAGGCGCTGCGCCGCGCCGGCGCGGCGGCCCGCGGGGCGACGCTCTATGCGACGCTTGAGCCGTGCTCGCATCACGGCCTGACGCCGCCTTGCGTCGACGCCATCCTGGCGGCGGGCATCGCGCGCGTCGTCTCGGCGCTCGAGGATCCTAACCCGAAAGTCGCGGGCGATGGTCATGCGCGGTTGCGTGCGCGTGGGATCGCGGTCGACGTCGGCG
>JAXDNZ010000038.1:0-3989 GCA_034669185.1 Hyphomicrobiales bacterium | reverse complement strand
GCCGCCGCCGGTGGTGGACACATTCAACGAGATCACCGATTTCGGTCGGTCCGGCTGGTTTCTGGCGCCGCTCGCGGCGCTGATCGTTCTCGCCGCATTTGTCGCGACTCCGGCGGCCGGGCGTATTGGGAACCTCGTTGTCGCGAGTCTCGTGGTGCGGCTCGAATTCCTGTTCCTCGCGATCGCGCTGCCCGGTCTCGCCGTGACGATCGTCAAGCGGCTGATAGGCCGGGTACGGCCCTCCGATCTGGGACCGTTCAGCTATATGCCGTGGTCTTGGCGTCCGGAGTACGCGAGCCTTCCGTCCGGGCACGGCACCACGGCGGTCGCGGCCGCGATCGCGATCGGTGCGTTGTGGCCAAGGGCACGCGTGCCGATGTGGGCATTCGCCGTCGTCATCGCGCTGAGCCGCGTCGTCATCCAAGCTCATTTCGCAAGCGACGTGATCGCTGCCGCCTTCGTCGGAGCGTTCGGCGCGATCCTTGTTCGCAACTGGTTCGCGGCGCGCCGGCTCGGTTTTGCCGTCGATCAAGCAGGCGCCGTGCGCGCGCTGCCGGGACCTTCGCTGCGCCGCATCAAGACGGTTGCCCGCAGGCTCCTCGGCCAATAGAACGCGCGGGCGATATGCCCAGAGCCACGGCCGGACCGACATTCCGATGCCTGACATGACGTCCGAGATGCGCGAGCGGCCCGCGATTTCCGTGATCGTCCCGGTGCGCAACGAGGCCGACAACGTCGCGCCGCTGACCGACGAGATCGCCGCCGTGTTGACCGGCCGCGAGAGCTTCGAGCTCATCTACGTCAACGACGGCTCGACCGACGGGACGCAAGCCGCGTTGACCGCGCTCACGGTCGAGCGCCCGTGGCTGCGCCAGATCAAGCACGCAGCATCCTGCGGTCAGTCGGCGGCGGTGCGGTCAGGCGTCGCCGCCGCCCATGCGCCGGTCGTCGTGACGCTCGACGGCGACGGACAGAACGATCCTTCGTTCATTCCGGCGTTGCTCAACGCGCTGAATGGAGGCGGCGCGCGCATGGGCCTCGTCGCCGGTCAGCGGGTCGGCCGGCGGTCGGGCGCCTTCAAGAGCTTCCAGTCGCGCATCGCGAACGGCGTGCGCGCCGCGATCCTGCGCGACGGCACGCGCGACACCGGCTGCGGCCTGAAAGCGTTCCGGCGCGACGCCTTCCTGGCGCTGCCGTACTTCGACGGCCTGCATCGGTTCCTGCCGGCGCTGTTCCGCCGTGACGGCTACACGATCGGCTATGTCGACGTGATCGACCGGCCGCGCCGCTCTGGCCAATCGAATTACGGGATGTGGGACCGGCTCTGGGTCGGCATCCTCGATCTCATCGGCGTGCGCTGGCTGATCCGTCGCCGCAAGCGCGTGCCGCAAGTTTCGGAGGTTTGAATGCTAAGCGGCCTGACGAATTATCTGCACGACGTGTTCGTCGCGCAACTCGATTGGTGGGTCGCGCTCGGCTTCCTGGCGCAGGCGCTGTTCTCGATGCGCTTCCTGGTGCAGTGGATTGCGTCCGAGCGCGCCGGACGCAGCGTGGTGCCGACGGCGTTCTGGGTCTTCTCGATTGGTGGCGGGGTGCTGCTGTTCGCCTATTCGCTCTACCGCAAGGATCCGGTGTTCATCGCGGGGCAGGGGCTCGGCCTATTCATCTATCTGCGCAATCTTTATTTCATCATGCGCGACCGCCGTCAGGCAGAAGCCCCTGCCGCCTGATGGAGCGCCGCAAAGCCGCGCTCGAGATCGTCGATCAGGTCGCCGATATCTTCCAACCCGATGTGGAAGCGGATCGCCGGTCCGGCCGGCGTCCACGGCGTCGCGGTGCGGAACGGGGTGCAGTCGAACGGGATCGCGAGGCTTTCGAAGCCGCCCCATGACGCGCCGATCCCGAACAGCCTGAGCGCGTTGATCAGCGCGTGCGCCGCCTTGTCCGGCATCGGCTTGAGAATGATGCTGAACAATGACGACGCGCCGGTGAAGTCGCGTTTCCAGATCGCGTGACCCGGATCGCTTTCCAGCCCGGGATGCAGCACGCGCGCGACCTCCGGACGCTCGGCTAGCCAGCGCGCGATCGCAAGTCCCGACTCCTGCTGATGCATGAGGCGCACGCGCATGCTGCGCAGGCCGCGGAGCGCGAGAAACACGTCCTCGGGACCGGCGCAGAACGCCGTCGAGTCGAAGGTCGTGCGCAGATCCTTCCAGCAGCGCTCGGTGGCGGAGACGAGGCCGAGCAACAGATCCGACGCGCCGCTCAGGTACTTCGTGCCGGCGTCGATCGCGAGGTCGACACCATGCGCATGCGGAGAAAAGAACAACGGCGTGGCCCAAGTATTGTCCATCAGCACGATCGCGTCGCGCGCATGCGCCACATCGGCGATTGCCGGAATGTCCTGCATCTCGAACGTGAGCGAACCCGGCGCCTCGGTGAAGACCGCGCGGGTATTCGGCTTGAATTCTCGTGCGATGTCGGCGCCGAGGAGCGGGTAGTAATAGGTGGTCTGCACGCCGAAACGCTTCAAAACGGTGTCGCAAAAATTCCGCGTCGGGCGGTAGATGCTGTCCGCGACCAGCAGATGGTCTCCGGCGCGCAGGCAAGACAGAAGCGCGAGCGAAATCGCCGCCAGGCCTGAACCGAGCAGCACGGTGCCGGCCGCGCCGGTGAGCTCGTTCCACGCTGTTTCGAGCGAATCCGTCGTCGGCGTGCCTTTGGTGCCGTAGGTGTAGCGTGCATCGCGCTTGAGGAATTTCTCCGTGTTGGGATAGAGCACGGTCGAACCGCGATAGATCGGCGTGTTCACGAAGCCGTGCTGCGCCCAGGGGTCACGCCCTGCGGTCACCAGCTTGGTCGCGGGATCGAGCGGGCCGGTATCGCCATGGCCGCCGTTCCCGCCGAGTTTTTGATCCATGACAAACGTCCTCAGGCCGCCTCAAGCCATTTACTGCGGCAACGGGCCCAATGGTCAACCCCTTGACCTTGTTGGGCGTAAGTTCTGAGATGCAATCATTCGGGGGCCGCGTTAAAGGGTTCGTCCGGTCATGATCGCTAGGCGTTGCCCCTCCAAACCAGACAGTCACCTCTAGCCCGGAGAACGTTGTGCCATGAAACGCGTCGTTACTACGCTCGCCTTTGCGGCGGCGGCCGCATTCGCCGTCTCGGCGGCCTCGGCCCAGACGCTCAACACCGTGAAATCGCGCGGTATGGTCAATTGCGGCGCCAATGGCACGCTTGGCGGCTTCGGCCTGCCTGACGCGCAAGGCAACTGGACCGGCCTCGATGTCGATTTCTGCCGCGCGATCGCGGCTGCGATCTTCAACGATGCGAACAAGGTCAAGTTCGTGGCGCTGACCGCGAAGGATCGCTTCACCGCGCTCCAGTCCGGCGATGTCGACGTGCTGGCACGCAACACCACCTGGACGTCCTCGCGCGATACCTCGCTCGGGCTGAACTTCGCGGGCATCAACTACTACGACGGCCAGGGCTTCCTGGTGCGCAAGGCGCTGAAGGTGAACTCGGCGCTCGAGCTCAACGACGCCGCGGTCTGCGTGCAGCAGGGCACGACCACCGAGCTCAACCTCGCGGACTACTTCCGCGCCAACAAGATGAAACTCAAGACCGTGACCTTCGCGAGCGCCGACGAGGCGATCAAGGCCTATGACTCCGGCCGTTGCGACGCATTCACGACCGACGCGTCCGGCCTCTATGCCGAGCGGCTGCGGCTGGCCAAGTCCGACGATCACATCGTGCTCCCGGAGATCATCTCCAAGGAGCCGCTGGGCCCATCCGTGCGCCACGGCGACGACCAGTGGTTCGATATCGTCAAGTGGACGCACTACGCGATGATCACCGCGGAGGAGCTCGGCGTCACCAAGGCGAATGTCGACGAGCAGATGAAGTCGGCCAACCCGGACGTGAAGCGACTGCTCGGCACCGAAGGCAATTACGGTGAACAGCTCGGCCTCACCAAGGACTGGGCC
>JAXDNZ010000037.1:0-3621 GCA_034669185.1 Hyphomicrobiales bacterium | reverse complement strand
CGCTTTATCCGCGGGGCGATGTCTTGTGATCGGATCGTTCGCGAGTTTGGCACGAGCTCCATGGCGGTGGCCAGAAACCCGCGCCGCTACCGTTTTCCCCTTGCGAAGGTAACGAGCAGCCAGCCGACGAACGCCGCACCGAGCAGCATCAGCGGCACGTCGACCAGCGGCTCCGGTTCGACGACGCTGACCAGCGCAAGCGCGACCAGTGCGGTATTGACGAGGAGCACACGGCCGATGACCTCGGCCACCGTGAATCCGCGTGCGGTCGCGAGCTGGTAGAAGTGCGAACGGTGTGCCTCCCAGATCCTCTCGCGCCGCGCGACGCGGCGCGCCAGCGTCACCGTGGCGTCGCCGAGATAATAGAGCGGCAGCAACACTGCGGCGGCGAGGTAACCTTGGCCGGCGAGCATCAGCATCAGCCAGCCAAGCAACAGCCCAATCGGCAGGCTGCCGACATCGCCCCGGAAGAGCCGCGCGACCGGCCGGTTGAACGGCGCGAACCCGAGCGTCGCGCCGAGCAAGGCGACCGCGACCAGCATCGAGGGCAGCCATTCGGCGCCGTTCAAGCCGAGCAGGATCACGCCGGCGGTGACCGGCACGATCTCGGCGACGGTCATCAGGTCGAGTCCGTCCATGAAGTTCGTCAAGTTGACGAAATAGACGCCTCCGAGCAGCAGCAACGCCCGCTCGACCGGCGCGGGAAGTACCGGCGCCACGCGAAAATCGGCCGGAAGCAGCACGATCACGAGGCCCACCGCCAGGATATGGATGGTAAACCGCGGCGCCGCGCCGAGCGTGCGGATATCGTCAATCGCACCGACCAGCGCAAGCAGCACCACGGCGACGCTGAGCACCGTGAGCCGGTTGAGGCCGACCGGCACCAGCATGGTCGCGAGCGCGACGCCGAGCCACATGGCGAGGAGGGTCGCGCCAACGACCGCGATACCGCCGCCCTGTGGCGTCGGTACCATGTGGGAGGAGCGTGCGTTCGGCCGCGCCAGCGCGTAGCGCGCGAGCCAAGGCCGCAGCGCCAGGATCAGGACGGCGCTCGCCACCCAGGCCACCAACAAAACGATACCGAATACGCCCCAAAGCGCAGCGGTCTGAGCAAACTCCCCCAATCGGCCCTCCGGTCGCCAGGTCAGTGTTTTTAAGCTAAAGCGGGCCGCTTCGTCGATTGGCAGAGCGAATGCCCAAGCTTCTTTATCTCATCACCGAGGACTGGTTTTTCGTCTCCCACTTCCTGCCGATGGCGCGCGCCGCCCGTGCGGCGGGCTTTGAGGTCGTGGTTGCGACGCGTGTCCGTCAGCACGGCGAACGCCTTGCGGCGGAAGGCTGCCGAGTGGTCTCGCTGGAAAACGAGCGGCGCAGCTTTGGCCCTTTCGAGGCGCTGCGCGGCTTCTTCCGCATCGCGCGCATCGTGCGCGAGGAAAAGCCCGACATCGTGCATTGCATCGCGCTGCGCATGGTTGTGCTTGGCGGATTGGCGGCGCGATGGGGCGGAGCACGGAATCTGGTGCTTGCGCCGACCGGGCTTGGGCACGTGTGGATCGATGACGGACTCAGGGAACGGATCGCACGTGCCTTCGCGCGGATCGCCGTGGCGCGATGGCTGCGGCGGCCGGGCACACGCTATCTGTTCGAGAACAGCGACGACCCGCGCGAGTTCGGGCTCGGCGCGAACGACCCCGTGACGATCGTGCCGGGTGCGGGCGTAAAGCCGAGCGAGTTTCCGCCGTGGCCCGAACCTCCGACGCCGCCTTTGCGCGCCGCGGTGGTCGCGCGCATGATCTGGCCGAAGGGAGTTGCAGAAGCCGTCGCGGCCGTGAAACGAGCCCGTGCGCTCGGCACGGATGTCGAACTCGATCTCTACGGTTCGCCTGACTTGTCGAATCGGCGCACCTGCACCGAGGCCGAGCTTGCGGCGCTCGCCGAGCCTGGCATCCGCTGGCGTGGCCGCAGCAACGACATCGCGCGCGTGTGGCGCGAGCATCATATTGCAATGCTGCTCACCTGGTATCGCGAGGGCGTGCCGCGCAGCATCATCGAGGCGGCGGCGGCCGGGCGCGCGATCATCACCACCGACGTCCCGGGCTGCCGCGATCTCGTGCGCGACGGCATTGAAGGTATGATCGTCGCACCGCGCGACGTCGAGGCCGCCGCGCAGGCGCTGGTGCGTCTCGCGGCCGACGCGGCCTTGCGCGCCCGGCTCGGCGCGGCAGCGCATGCGCGCTTCGAGGAGCGCTTCACCGAAGAGGCCGTACGGCGCACGGTGTCGGACCTCTATGCGTCGTTCGGCGTGGACAAGACGCCGTCGCGCGCGCAAACGTTGCGCTGAGCGGGGGATCAATGCCGGATTCGATTCTCGTCACCGGCGCTGCGGGCTTCATCGGCTATCACGTGGCGCGGCGTCTCGCCGAGCAAGGCCGCGCGGTCGTCGGAATCGACAATCTCGACGCCTATTACGATCCGAAGCTCAAGCGCGCACGGCTCGCCGAGCTTGCAAAATTTCCCTCGTTCCGATTCGAGCAGATGGATCTGACGGATCGCGATCGCATCGCCTCGTTGTTTGCGGCGAACCACTTTCCCACCGTGGTCCATTTCGCGGCCCAAGCCGGCGTGCGCCATTCGCTCGATCACCCGCACGCTTATGCGGACGCCAATCTCTCGGGCTTTCTCAACGTGCTTGAAGGCTGCCGTCATGGCGACTGCCGCCATCTCGTCTATGCGTCGACCTCCTCGGTCTATGGCGGCAACACGCGCGTGCCGTTCCGCACCACCGACAATGCCGATCACCCGCTGAGTCTCTACGGCGCGACCAAGAAGGCGAACGAGCTGATGGCGCATGCCTATGCCCATTTGTTTGCGATGCCCACGACGGGCCTGCGGTTCTTCACGGTCTATGGTCCCTGGGGCCGGCCCGACATGGCGGTGTGGCGCTTCACCGAGGCGATCTTGAACGGCGAGCCGATCCGGCTGTTCAATCGCGGCAATGTGCGGCGCGATTTCACTTACATCGACGACGCGGCCGAGGCAGTTGTGCGGCTGATCGGCAAACCTGCTGCGCCCGACCCTGGCTGGTCGGGGGCCGCGCCGGATCCGGCGACCAGCTTTGCGCCCTGGCGCGTTTACAATGTTGGCAACAGCACCTCGGTCGCGGTGACCGAACTGGTCGAGCTGATCGAGCGCGCGACCGGCAAGAAGACGCTCCGCGAGCTCGTCCCGATGCAGCCCGGTGATGTCGCCGAGACATGCGCCGATACCACCGACCTGCAAGCCGCGACCGGCTTTCGCCCCGCGACGCCGCTCGCCGAGGGGATCGCCCGCTTCGTGTCCTGGTACCGCAGCTATCACGGCGGCTGAAGTTCGCGTTCCGATTGCTCTGTCCTGCCGTTCGGACAACCTTGCAATCTCTTGATTCAAAACGTGTTCGAGGTGCATCCGGGGATGGTCGCCATGTGCCGTATGGCGTGGTAGGGAAAGGCACGGGGTCGTTTTCCTGGGGACACGGATTTTGATGAGCAGTGCCGCGAAAGACAGCGCGGACGGGCGTGTGCGCATCGGCGTCGTCGGTGTCGGCATCATGGGCAGCAATCATGCCCGGGTGCTCGCCGACCT
>JAXDNZ010000036.1:0-5472 GCA_034669185.1 Hyphomicrobiales bacterium | reverse complement strand
GGGGCTCACTGTTTCCTCCACCGATATCAACGGCGGCAAGGTCTTCACCGCGCGCATCACGCTGGCGGCGGACGGCCGATTGTCCGGCGCGCTCACCCCGGCAGGCGACAAGTCCATTCCGGTGTCGGGCGTCTGGAAGCTCAAGGGAGCGCAGGTGTGCCGCACGCTCGAGCCGATTCAGACCGACGAAATCTGCGAGACGTGGCTCAAATCCGGCGCCAAGGAAGCAACAATCGTGGTCGGCGGCAAGGAAGCCAGCATCAACCGCTGGTGATCACGCCGCCGTTCAGCCGGTGACGCACATTGGCGGCGCTGCCGACCTTTGACGGCGGACTGGTCGACACTGTGCCGATCGCACCGCCGGTCGAGGCCAGAGGTGGACGGACGCTGGCGCTGCTGACGCGGCGCTACCGCCGCCTCCCGGGTGTACAGCCGTCTGCACCTATGCGAATCAAGCAGTTCGACATCACCAATCCGGGTGGGATTCGCGCTGCGTAGCAGCTTGGCCTGCGTGACGGTACGTCATTTTCGCCCGAAATGCGCACTAAGGGTGCTCCACGGGTCCGATTCATTAAAATTCTCCGCCTCTTCTCATGCAATTTCCACATGGCTGCACCGCACCATCGCCAATATCGCAGCGCAGCATGCCCCCTTATATCCCTCCTCGAGGCCGGTTCGGCCCCGAAATTCAAGGACAACCTCCATGCTGATCTCACGATTCATCCGACTTGTCCGGTCGTGGTGGCGCTACAACGAGAGCGTCGCGGAACTGGCGCGGCTCAGCGATCGCGAGCTTGCCGATATCGGTATCTCGCGCTCGGAAATCACCGCCGTGGCCTGGCAGAACGCGCGCACCACCAGCTAAACGTCGCGCAAGCCGGAATACCGAAAACGCCCGCCCGCGCGGGCGTTTTCTTTTCTGGCCGGAAGGGGATGCGGCCTTAGCTTTCGCTGCGCCACTTCTCCAGCGTCATGATGTCGGGGTACTCGCCGTTGTTGTGGGTCCAGCCGTCGATGACCCACTTCTGCCCGTTGGCCCGTTCCCGCACCACCGCACTGGTGTGAGGCAGGCCGCCAAGGCCACCGCGGGATTCCGGCACGTCGATCGTGTGATAGCGCAACAGACCCATCTGCGCGACGATGTAGAGCATCCCGATGGTGTTGCTGGTCTTGTCGAGGCAATCGAACTGGGACGGATCCCCGGCCGAGCCGAGACCCGCGCGCGCCTTGGCGTTCGCAGTTCCGGCCTCGACGGCCACACGCCGCTCGAACCAAGCGATCATCGCGGCAAACGCGCGACGTTCGTCGACGGCGTCTTCGACCGCGCCAAAAAACTTCCTGATCTGGGCGAGATCACCGGGCCGCAGCGCGATCGGCGTCTGGTACGCGCAGCCGAATCCGTGGCACACGATCGGCCGCGACGCATTCGGCGGCGGCAGTGACAGGTACTCCAGCGTCTTGACGATGCCGAAATCGAGCTCGACCGCACGGGCAGGAACCGTGCACACCACAAGCGCGACAATGGCCAAAACTCTTGCCCGCACCCGGCCAGTCCCCCGCATGCCCGCACAGGTCCCTAACAGGCGCCTGACTGAGGGGTTGTCGTTGGGTTGACAGGGGTCATGTTTTAAATGACCACCATGCGAATGCAACCGGTTCACGTCATTGGCGGCGGCCTCGCGGGCTGCGAGGCCGCCTGGCAGATCGCCGAGCGCAGCTTGCCCGTGGTGTTGCACGAAATGCGCCCGGTGCGCATGACGGCCGCGCATCGAACGCAGGCGCTGGCCGAGCTTGTCTGCTCGAATTCGTTCCGCTCCGACGAGCGCGAGACCAATGCGGTTGGCCTCCTGCACGAAGAGATGCGCCGGCTCGGCTCACTGGTGATGCGCGCGGGCGACACCAATCAGGTGCCGGCGGGCGGCGCGCTCGCAGTCGACCGCGACGGCTTTTCAGCCGAGGTGACGGCCGCTCTCGAGGCCCATCCGCTGATCACCATCGCGCGCGAGGAGATCGCGTTGCCGCCGGACGACTGGAATTCCGTCATCGTCGCCACCGGTCCCCTCACCTCGCCGGCGCTCGCGGAGGCCGTGCGGCATCTGACCGGAGAGACAGCGCTCGCGTTTTTCGACGCGATCGCGCCGATCGTACATCGCGATTCGATCGACATGTCGGTGGCCTGGTTCCAATCTCGTTATGACAAAGCCGGACCGGGCGGCTCGGGCGCCGACTACATCAACTGCCCGCTCACCCGCGAACAGTACGACGCCTTCGTCGACGCGCTGCTCGCCGGCGACAAGATGGCGTTCCATGAGTGGGAAGCAGCGACCCCGTATTTCGACGGTTGCCTGCCGATCGAAGTGATGGCCGAGCGCGGCCGCGAGACCCTGCGCCACGGACCGATGAAGCCGTTCGGCCTCACCAATTCGCACGACCCCACCGTGAAGGCCTATGCGGTGGTGCAATTGCGCCAGGACAACAAGCTCGGCACCCTGTTCAACATGGTCGGTTTCCAGACCAAAATGAAGCACGGCGAGCAGGCGCGCATCTTCCGCACGATCCCTGGCCTCGAGCATGCGGAATTCGCGCGCCTTGGCGGCATCCATCGCAACACGTTCCTCAATTCGCCGAAATTGCTCGGCCCCACGCTACGGCTCAACGCGATGCCGCGGTTGCGCTTCGCCGGACAGATCACCGGCTGCGAAGGCTATGTCGAATCCGCCGCGATCGGGCTGCTTGCCGGCCGGTTCGCGGCGGCCGAGCAGCGCGGCGAGCCGATCGTACTGCCGCCGCCGACGACCGCGCATGGAGCCCTGCTCGCCCACATCACCGGTGGCCATGTCGAGACGATCGATGCCGGCTCCCGCTCGTTTCAGCCCATGAACGTCAATTTCGGACTGTTCCCGCCACTCACCGGCACGACGAGCCGCGGCCCGGAGGGGGAGCGCCTGCGTGGTCCGGCCAAGTCAATCGCCAAGAAGCGCGCGCTCACCTCACGCGCACTTGCCGACCTCGACCGCTGGATCGCCGGCGAAGCCATGCTGGCGGCCGAGTAAGATGGACGAGCACGATGTGCCGGCCGAGCTTGCCGGCCGCTGGCGCCGCTCGGTCGTGCTCAAGCGCGACGTATTCTCGATCGTCGAGCGCGGAACGTTCAGCGCGCCGGACGGAGACATCGATGCGGTCGTGCGGCGCGTCGATGACGTGCCGTTCTGGACGCGGCCGCTCGCGCACCTGTTCCTCAAACGTGAGGCGCGCGCGCTCGAGCTGATTGGATCGCTCAAGATCGCACCGCGATTGCTGTTCTGCGGCGAGCACGTGCTGGTGCGCAGCTTCATCGACGGCGTGCCGCTGCACATCGCGCGGCCGGTCGGTGACCGCGCCTATTTTCGCTCCGCGCACACGGCGCTGCGCAAGCTGCACGCGACCGGCCTTTGCCACAACGATCTCGCCAAGGAGCAGAACTGGCTGCGCGGCACCGACGGACGCGCCTATCTCACCGATTTCCAGCTTTCGGCGCGGCTCTCCGGCAAACTGTTTCGGCTCGCCGCTTACGAAGACGTCCGCCACTGTTTAAAGCACAAGCGCAGCTATGTGCCGGACGCACTGACCGCCGCCGAGCACCGCATTCTCGCGCGCAAGAGCTGGTTGACGCGCGTCTGGATGGCGACCGGCAAGCGCGTCTATCTCTGGGTCACGCGCGGGCTGTTTCGTTTCACCGACCGCGAAGGCGGTGGTCCGCGCCTCGTCAATGACGCGCCCACCATCGTGGCCAGGCTCAAGGGTCGCGCGGGCGTGCGCGACGTCGTGGTGGTCGCGTTTCCGGATCGCCGCGTCGGTACCGGGCTTTATGCCTTTGTCGAGAGCAACGGCGCCGACGAGCAGGCGATCCGGGATTTCATCGTCGAAGCGATCGGCAAGGCGAAGGCGCCGGAGCGTCTCCAGATCGTCGCGGAACTGCCGCGCCGCGCCGATGGCTCGGTGCGCATCGAGGTGCTCCAACTCGTCGCCATGAACCAGCTCGACCAGATCGACAGGCTGGTGAGGAACGAGACGGAGCGTCGCATCATCGCAAGAATCGTTGCCGACCGGCGCAACTTGAGGGATCGTTTCACGTTCTAGAGCGAGGCCCATGTCCCACCAGGCGCCGCTGATCTCGACCGTCGTGATCGGTCTCGTGTTGGCGTTCGCGTTTGGCGCGCTGGCGCACCGCGTGCGCATCTCGCCGCTCGTCGGCTACCTGCTCGCCGGCATCGTGATCGGCCCGTTCACGCCCGGCTTCATCGCCGATCAGTCGATCGCCAATCAGCTTGCCGAGCTCGGCGTCATCCTGCTGATGTTCGGCGTCGGGCTGCAATTCTCCATGCACGAGCTGCTCTCGGTGCGGGCCATCGCGGTGCCGGGCGTGATCGCACAAATCGTGGCCGCGACGCTGCTCGGCATGGGGCTCGCGCGGCTTCTCGACTGGACCCTCGGCGCCGGTCTCGTGTTCGGTCTCGCGCTCTCGGTCGCCAGTACCGTGGTCGTGCTGCGCACGCTGACCGAGCGGCGGCTGATCGACACCGAGCGCGGAAAGCTCGCGGTCGGCTGGCTCGTGGTCGAAGACCTCGCGATGGTGCTGGTGCTCGTGTTCCTGCCGGCGCTGGCGCAGGTCGCGGCCGGCGGCTCCGTGACCTTCGCGCTCGTCGCGCTGCCGCTCGCGATCACCCTCGGCAAGTTCGCCGCCTTCGGCGCGCTGATGTGGGTGGTCGGCCGGCGCGTCATTCCCTGGCTGCTGCACTACGTCGCCCACACCGGCTCGCGCGAACTTTTCCGTCTCTCCGTGCTGGCGATCGCGCTCGGCGTCGCGTACGGGGCCGCGACCCTGTTCGAGGTGTCGTTCGCGCTCGGCGCGTTCTTCGCCGGCATGATCCTGAGCGAATCCACGCTCAGCCAGCGCGCCGCGCAGGAAACCTTGCCGCTGCGCGACGCCTTTGCGGTGCTGTTCTTCGTCTCGGTCGGGATGCTGTTCAACCCGTCCGTGATCCTCGGCCACCCATTCTCGCTGCTGGCGACGCTCATCATCGTCATCGCCGCCAAGTCGGCGCTCGCCTATCTGGTGATGCGTCTGTTCCGCCGCTCGCAGTCGACCGCGCTGATGATCGCGGCGAGCCGCGCGCAGATCGGCGAGTTCTCGTTCATCTTGGCCGGACTCGGCATCAGCCTCGGCGTGCTGCCCGAGCTCGGACGCGACCTCGTGCTCGCCGCCGCGCTGATCTCGATCCTGCTGACGCCGTTCCTGTTCACTGCGGCCGACTGGATCTATGCGCATCACGAGCCGCCCAAGGTCCCGGCCGAAACCGCGCCCGCGCCGCAACCGGTGGAGACACCGACGCGCGAGCCGGTGCCGGTCACGGGACTGACCAATCACGTGGTGCTGGTCGGCTACGGACGCGTTGGCAGCGTGGTCGGTGCCGCGCTGAAGGAAGCGAACGT
>JAXDNZ010000035.1:0-3180 GCA_034669185.1 Hyphomicrobiales bacterium | reverse complement strand
GCCGCCGCAAAGCGCTCCAGGTCGTCGGGGTGGATAACCGGCTGGACCACATCGACCTCAGGATGTGCCGCGAAAGCACGCAGGCTGTCGCGCACGATCGGCGCGCCGTTGAGGGTGCGATACTGCTTCGGATAGGCCATGCCGGTGCGCGTGCCGCGCCCCGCCGCGACGATGACTGCCGCTACGCGGATCGTCATTCTTGTCCCCGATTATCCCAATCGGCCTCCGGCTTAGCGGCTCCGTTCATCATCGCAACCTGATTCTGTCCGCGCAAAAAAATGCTGCACTGCGAAGCTTGCGCCTCGGAGCAAAATGGCTAAACTGTATGCAAATCAGCAGGCCGCCTAATTTGTGTGCAAAGTGGACCGTAGACCCGACGTATCCCCAGAGACGACCTCCGGACCGCTCACGGTCGGACCGCTGAAGCTGTCGAACCGTGTGTTTCTCGCTCCGATGTCGGGCGTGACCGACACGCCGTTTCGCCGCCTCGCCGCGCGTCTCGGCGCGGGCGTTGTCGTCTCCGAGATGGTCGCAAGCGCCAACCTTGCCGAGGGCAGGCGGGACGCCTGTCTTCGCGCCGATGGCGCGGGGCTGAAGCTGCACGTCGTGCAGATCGCGGGGTGCGAGGTGCGCTGGATGGGGGAGGGCGCGCGGATCGTCGAAGCTGCCGGGGCCGACGTCGTCGACATCAACATGGGCTGCCCGGCCAAGCACGTGACGGGCGGTCAGTCGGGCTCTGCGCTGATGCGCGATCTCGACCACGCGCTGCGGCTGATCGAAGCGACGGTTGCCGCCGTGAGGGTGCCGGTCACCCTGAAGATGCGGCTTGGCTGGGACGACGCATCGCGCAACGCGCCCGAGCTGGCGCGTCGCGCCGAGGCCGCCGGCGTGCGGCTCATCACCGTACATGGGCGCACACGCTGCCAGTTCTACAAGGGCCACGCCGACTGGGCCGCGGTGCGCGCCGTGAAGGCCGCGGTGTCGATCCCGGTGGTCGTCAACGGTGACATCGTCAGCATCGCAACGGCGCTCGCGGCGCTGAACGCGTCCGGAGCCGACGGCGTGATGGTTGGACGCGGCGCGCAAGGCCGTCCGTGGTTTCCGGGCGAACTGGCGCGCTATCTCGACACGGGTGCGGCGCCGCGCACGCCTGCGCTCGAAGACCAGCTCGCGCTGACGCTCGCGCTCTACGAGGAGATGCTGGCGCATCACGGCACGCGTATCGGCCTGCGCCATGCGCGCAAGCATCTCGGCTGGGCGCTCGACACGGCGGCGGAAACTGCCGGCGCATCTGCGGAAAGTCTCAAGTCCGCGCGCGCCTTCGTGCTCACGTCCGAAGACCCGGCTGACGTCAAACGCCGCCTCGCGTGCGCCTATGAGGGCTTTGCCTGGAGGGCGGCGGCATGAGCCGCGCCCAGCCGAAGATCATGGCGTTCCCGACCGAGACGGCCGACACGGTGCTCAATGCGTTGCCGCATCCGATCCTGATGATCTCACCGGACGGCAAGATCGCCGAAGCAAACGTCGCGGCCGAAGTCTTCTTCGAGGTCTCGATGCCCCTGCTTCGACGGCACGTGCTGCGCGATCTCGTGCCGTTCGGCTCGCCGCTGCTCGCCCTGATCGATCAGGTCCGCAATCGTGGCGCCGCCGTCAACGAATACCGCGTCGACCTCTCGACCCCGCGCACGCATGGCGAGCGCGTCGTCGACCTGAACGTGGCGCCGGTCCCCGAGCGGCCGGACCACGTCGTGGTGATGCTGCAGGAGCGCACCATTGCGGACAAGATGGATCGGCAGCTCACGCATCGCGGCGCCGCGCGCGGCGTGATCGCGCTCGCCGCCATGCTGGCGCACGAGATCAAGAATCCGCTGTCGGGCATCCGCGGTGCCGCGCAACTGCTCGAGCAATCCGCCAACGACGAGGACCGCACGCTGACCCGGCTGATCTGCGACGAGGCGGATCGCATCGTGAAACTGGTCGACCGCATGGAGGTGTTCGCCGACGAGCGCCCGGTCGAGCGCGAGCCGGTCAACATCCACGTGGTGCTCGACCGGGTGAAAAAGCTCGCGCTCTCGGGTTTTGCCCGCCACATCAAGTTCGTCGACGTCTACGACCCCTCGCTGCCCTCGGTCCTCGCAAACCGCGACCAGCTTATCCAGGTCTTCCTCAACCTGGTGAAGAACGCTGCGGAATCGATTGGCGACTCAGCTGACGGCCAGATCGAGCTTTCGACCGCATTCCGGCCGGGCGTGCGCCTTCAGGTTCCGGGTTCCAAGGCGCGCGTGTCGCTGCCGCTCGAATTCTGCGTCAAGGACAACGGCGCGGGCGTGCCCGCGGACCTCCTGCCGCATCTGTTCGATCCGTTCGTGACCACCAAGCCGACCGGTACTGGCCTCGGTCTTGCATTGGTCGCCAAGATCGTGGGCGACCACGGCGGCATCATCGAGTGCGGGTCGCAGCCGAGACACACCGTATTCCGCGTTCTCATGCCGATGTTCACGGGCGATGGCGCTTCACCGAGCGGCACGGCCTGAAGAGGGAAAACATGCTCGCGGGAAACATACTGGTCGCCGACGACGACGCCGCCATCCGGACGGTGCTCAATCAGGCTCTGTCGCGCGCCGGCTACGAAGTGCGCTCGACCGGCAATGCCGCGACGCTGTGGCGCTGGGTGAGCCAGGGCGACGGCGACCTCGTCATCACCGATGTGGTGATGCCGGATGAGAATGCGTTCGATCTCCTGCCGCGGATCAAGAAGCTGCGGCCCGAACTCCCCGTCATCGTCATGAGCGCGCAGAATACCTTCATGACGGCGATCCGGGCGTCCGAGCGCGGCGCCTATGAATACCTGCCCAAGCCATTCGATCTGAAGGAACTGATCACCATCGTCGGCCGCGCGCTCTCCGAGCCGAAAGAGAGAGTGCGCGAGCAGCCGAAGGTCGAGGACCTGGGCGCCATCCCGTTGATCGGGCGCTCGCCGGCCATGCAGGAAATCTATCGTTTTGTCGCGCGGCTGATGCAGACCGATCTGACGGTGATGATCACCGGCGAGTCCGGCACCGGCAAGGAGCTGGTCGCGCGCGCGCTGCATGATTACGGCAAGCGCCGCGCCGGACCGTTTGTCGCCATCAACATGGCGGCGATTCCGCGCGACCTCGTCGAATCGGAGCTGTTCGGCCA
>JAXDNZ010000034.1:0-4115 GCA_034669185.1 Hyphomicrobiales bacterium | reverse complement strand
AGCTGATCGTCGATTTTCAGCCCGACCTCATCACGGTGACGCCGAGCTACATGCTGGCGATCCTCGACGAATTCCGTCAGCAGGGGGTCGATCCGCGCACGTGTTCGCTCAAGGTCGGCATCTTCGGTGCCGAGCCGTGGACCAATGCGATGCGCCGCGAGATCGAAGAGGCCTTCGACATGGACGCGGTCGACATCTATGGCCTGTCCGAAGTGATGGGCCCGGGCGTCGCCAACGAATGCGTCGAGACCAAGGATGGCCTGCACATCTGGGAAGATCACTTCTATCCCGAGATCATCGATCCGGCGACCGGCAAGGTGCTGCCCGAGGGCGAGCAGGGCGAACTGGTGTTCACGTCGCTCACCAAGGAAGCGATGCCGGTGATCCGCTATCGCACGCGTGATCTCACGCGGCTGATGCCCGGTACGGCACGCTCGATGCGGCGCATGGAGAAGATCACGGGCCGCTCCGACGACATGATGATCGTGCGCGGCGTCAATGTGTTCCCGACCCAGATCGAGGAGCTGATCCTGGCCGACGAGCGGCTTAGCGCGCATTTCGTCATCGAGCTCAAGCGCGAGGAGCGGCTCGACACCATGACGGTGCGGGTCGAGGCGCGCGCGGGAGTCGACGACGGGGCGCGCGCGGCGTGCAATCGCGACCTCGCGCATCAGGTCAAGGCGCTGATCGGTGTCACGGCGGCGGTCGAGACGGTGCCGCCCGGCGCGATCGAGCGCTCGCTCGGCAAGGCGAAGCGGATTATCGATTTGCGACCGAAGGATTGATTCCGCTCGACCCCGCGAAAGCGGGGACCCAGGGGCCAAAAGCAAGAGAGAAATGGATTCCGCTTTCGCGGGAATGAGCGGGGAGAGACCTACGTATGCGTGATCAGCTGGCGCCGCGGGCCGGCGATCTTCTTGTGCATGTGCGTCATGAACGCCATGCCGAACAGCGGCGTCGCCAGATTCAAGATCGGGACCGACACGAAGGCCGCGATGAAGGCGCCGGCCAGGACGATCGTGCCGTGATGCCGCTTGCGCAGCGCCTTGGCGTCTTCGACGGAGTGAAAGCGCATCGCGGCGAGCAGGAAATATTCGCGACCGAGCAGAAACGCGTTGGCGACGAACAGGATCAGGAATCCAAGTCCGGCGAACAGCACGAACGGGAGCGCGGAGAGATAGACGAGGAGCGCGAGCAGGCCGGTCTTCACGCCTTCGATCGCGGCGCGCGGGACGGAGAGCGCGACACCCGGCGGATCGGCCGGGTAGTACCTGTGCTCGACTTGCGCCGCGATCTCGTCGGAGAAGAAGCTGGCAATCAAGGCCGTCACGGCCGGCATGATCAAGAGCGCGCCGGCCACGGCCCCGAACCCGGCCGCGATCGCCAGCAGCCAGATCAGCGCATGCAGCGGCATCTGCATGCCCGGGCCGATCACGCCGTCGAGATAGCCCTGGCCGGCGCCGGCGAGCCAGCCGAACAGCTTGTTCAACCCGATGCCGAACAGGATCAAGACCAGAATCGCAAGTCCGACCGATTTCAACAGCACCGCGCGGAACGGCGGCGTGAACATCTGCGCAAGCGCTTTGGCGGCAGCGTCGAACATGGCCGCGACGGTAGCCCGGGTTGAGCGTCAGCGAAACCCGGGTTGCAGGCGGCAAGACCCCGGCTTTCGCGTCGCTCAAGCCGGGTGCGACGCTGCTACGACCACGCCATCGCGGAGCGGCGGCGGCGGCGCGCCGCGGGCACCAGCGTGACATCGCCGGCCTCGACCGTCGGTACGGGCTCCTCGGGCGGAAGCGGCAGGTCGGCCCAGTGCAGCTTCTTGTACTCGAAGCCGTTCTCGATCGTCGGCTTCACCACCGAGAAATAGGGCGAGATGTCGAAGTCGCGCGGGGTGTAGAGCGAGGAGTGGCGGATCTCGAGGAGCTCGCGCCGCGCCACGCGGCTCTCGGTGCGCGTGACCCTCGGCAGGATCGGATAGCGCACCGATTCGAACGCCTGCGCGATGAGCGCCGAGCAGATGATGCGCGTCGAGTCGCTCGAACCGAGCGCGAGCGCACGGCGGCGCCAGCGCTGCGGCACCGGCAGCGGCATCAGGTAGCGCATCAGGTCGGTGATGTTCTTGACATCGTAGGCAAGGCCGATGCGTTCGATCGCGTAGGCGCAGACCTTGTCGCGGTCGCCCAGCGTCAGCCCGATGGGGCGGCACACGCGCGTGTGGAAGCGCGAATACTTCGACAGCGGCGCGGAATCCACTCCGATGCCGAGCTCGGCCTCGATCAATGTGTGCGGCTCGCCATCCGCGTTGGCGCGTCCCTTCAGCGGGCCGACATAGAGTGCCGCGTGCGACCAGGTGGACTGCGTGAGGTACTTGATGACGCCGGAGATATGGTTGTTGCCTTCGACCAGCACCACGTCGCCGGGCTTGAGCGATGCGGCGAGCGCGCCGGGATCGCTCGGCGTGAACGGCTCGTAGCCCGCGACGGGCTTCTCCAGATAGCGGGCGAGCAGACGCCCCACGCTGTCGATTACGCGACCCACGGCATTCCCCCCAGATCACGCGCGGGTTGGACCCACGACGACTTTTTATGTGGATGTAAATTGACACAGAGTCGTTGCGGTTTGGTTTCAGGGCAATTGCTGCACACGCGAGGATTAGCGTTTGCGAGCGCCTGTGCGTTGCGGCAATCTCGCCTTCGTCAACCGCTCGGAAACCATGTCGCAAATGAATCGCCGCAGTTTCATCGCCGGCTCCGCCGCGCTCGCCGCTACGCCGGCGCTCGGCGCGGTCGCGGCATCGGGCGAGGCCGACGTGGCGATCATCGGTGCCGGCGCGGCCGGCATCGCGGCGGCGCGCAAGGTCGCGGCGGCAGGCAAGCGCTTCGTCCTGATCGAGGCGAGCGACAAGGTCGGCGGACGCTGCATCACCGAGACCCGCACCTTCGGAGTTCCGTTCGATCGCGGCGCGCACAGGATTCATATGCCGGACATCAATCCGGTGGCGAAGCTTAGCGCGCGCAGTGGGCTCGACATCTATCCGGCGCCGCCAGGTCAGAAGCTGCGCATCGGGAAGCGCAACGCGCGCGAAGGCGAGATGGAGGAATATCTCGCGACCATCGTGCGCGCGAACCGAGCGATCCAGGAGGCCGCGCGCGGCAAGGCGGACGTCGCCTGCGGGAAGGCGCTGCCGAAGGATCTCGGGGACTGGCGGGCGGCGGTGGAATTCGTCCTTGGACCTTACGGCTGCGCCAAGCCGCTCGACGAGATTTCGGCGGTCGACTTCGCGCTATCGCTCAAACGCGACGTCGACGCGTTCTGCCGCCAGGGCTTCGGCGCGTTGTTGGCGAAGCTCGCGGCCGGCCTGCCGGTTCAGCTGGACACGCCAGTCATCCGTGTCACGTCCGGGCGCAGTGCCGCCGAGGTCGCGACGGCGCGCGGCTCGATTCATGCGCGCGCGGTCGTCATCACGGCCTCGACCGGCGTGCTCGCGGCGAACAAGATCAAGTTCGCGCCGGACCTGCCGAAACGCCAGATCGACGCCATCGGCAAGCTCACGCTCGGTAGTTACGATCACGTGGCGATCGAGCTGAAGGGCAATCCGCTGCAGCTTGCGAACGACGATCTCGTGTTCGAGAAAGCCACGGGTCATCGCACCGCCGCGTTGCTCGCCAATGTGTCGGGGACGCCGCTGTGCATGGTGGAAGTCGCCGGCAAGCTCGGGCGCGAGCTTTCGGCACAGGGCGACGCCGCGATGCTCGACTTCGCGGTAACCTGGCTCGCCGATCTTTACGGCGCCGACGTGAGGAAAGCGGTGGGCCGCACGGCCGTGACGCGCTGGAACGCCGAGCCGTGGGTGCTCGGCGCGTTCTCGTCCGCGGCAGTCGGCGCGCAGACGAGCCGCAGGATCTTGATGGAGCCGGTGCACGGGCGGCTTTTCCTGGCGGGCGAAGCCGTGCACGAGACGCTGTGGGGCACGGTCGGCGGCGCCTGGGAGTCGGGTGAACGCGCGGCCGATGCGGCGCTCAAGCTGTTTCCCGCGACGGCTCCTGCGCCGGCTCGGCGGCGATGAAGAAGCCGCGATCTCTCCTTATCCCTCCCCGCGAAGCGGGGAGGGT
>JAXDNZ010000033.1:0-2611 GCA_034669185.1 Hyphomicrobiales bacterium | reverse complement strand
CGCGATCGAGATCAACGCGACCTACTACGGCTCGCAGAAGCCCGAGAGTTTTCGCAAATGGGCGGCCGCCGTGCCGGACGGGTTCAAATTCTCGGTCAAGGGATCGCGCTTCAGCACCAACCGCCGGGTGCTCGCCGAAGGCGCCGACTCCGTCAAGCGGTTTCTCAATTCCGGGGTGACGGAGCTTGGCGACCGGCTCGGCCCTCTGCTCTGGCAGTTCGCGCCGACAAAAAAGTTCGACGAAGCCGACTTCCGTTCGTTCCTCGAACTGCTCCCCGAGTCGCAGGACGGATTGAAGCTGCGGCATGTCGTTGAGGTGCGCCATGACAGCTTTCGCGTGCCCGCGTTCATCGCGCTGCTGCGGACGTTCAACGTCGCTGTGGTTTGCGCCGAGCACGAGACCTATCCGGGAATCCCCGATGTGACCTCCGATTTCGTTTATCTCAGACTGCAGAAGGGCAAGGACACGATCGAGACCGGCTACCCGCCGAAGGAGCTCGATGCGTGGGCGAAGCGGCTGAGCACCTTCGCGCAAGGCGGCGTCCCGAAGGACCTGCCGCTGGTCGATGCAAAGAGCCCTGCGAAAGCAGTACCGCGCGACGTGTTTGCCTACGTCATCCATGAGGGCAAGGTGCGTGCGCCGGCCGCCGCGATGGCGCTGATCGAGCGGCTGAAATCCTGACGCATTGACAACGGCCCCCTGCCCCGGGAACCTCTGCGCAACGCTGGCTTCGGCCGGCCAAAACGGGGAACGATCGATGCGCCATTGTGTAATTCTCGCCGGTCTCGTCGCATTCACGGCAGGCGCCAGCGCGCAACAACTGGCACCCAGCCCGACACTCGATGCCATCAAGGCGCGCGGCCACGTCGAATGCGGCGTGCACCTCGGCCTTCCCGGCTTCTCCTTCGCCAACGACAAGGGTGAATGGAGCGGTATCGACGTCGACTACTGCAAGGCGCTGGCGGCGGCCGTCCTAGGCGACGCCACCAAGGTGAAATACACGCCGACCTCCGTGCAGCAGCGCTGGCCGATCCTGCAGTCCGGCCAGGTCGACCTGCTGGCGCGCAACACCACCATCACGTTCTCGCGCAATGCGACGCTCGGCGTGAACTTTCAGGGCATCAACTTCTATGAGGGCCAGACCTTCATCGTGCGCACGGCGGCGAACGCAAAGAAGCCCGACGACCTCGACGGCGCGACCGTGTGCGTCGCGGCCGGCTCCACCGAGGAGAAGAACGCCGCCGACTGGTTTGCCGAGCGCAAGAAGAAAATCACGATCATCAACTTCCAAAAGAACGACGACGCGATCTCGGCCTATGACGCCGGCCGCTGCGACGCCTACACGGCCGGCGTCGGCGCGCTCGCGGGCCAGCGCATCAAGCTGAAAAATCCAGCCGAACACGTGATCATGACGGATCTCATCTCGAATGATCCGCAGGGACTGACGACGCGCTGGGGCGACGAGCGATTCCAGCTCGTCGTGCGCTGGGTCCTCAACGGCACGATCGCCGCCGAGGCATTGGGCGTCACGTCGAAGAATGTCGATGAGATGAAAGCGAAATCGACGAGCGCGGAAGTGCGCCGCCTGCTCGGCGTCGAAGGCGGCTTCGGCGCCATGCTGGGGCTGTCCAATGACTGGATGTACAACGTCATCAAGCAGGTCGGTAACTACGGCGAGTCCTACGAGCGCACCGTCGGCATGGGCTCGCCGCTGAAGCTCGCACGCGGCAAGAACGAGCTGTGGACCAAGGGCGGACTGCTGTTCACCTCGCCGTTTCAGTGAGCGCCCTGCGTCCCGGGTGCATCGCAGCACGAAGTGTTGCGATGCAGACCCGGGACCCCGGCTTCTCTGGCCATCATGTTGTGGAGATGAAGCAACCGGGGTTCCGCATCTGCGATGCATCGCTCGCGCGCTGCATCGCGTGCGGGACACGCGCATGACTCTCTTCTCCTTCATCTACCAAAAACGCGTCCGCGATCTGTTCTGGCAGGCCGTCGTGCTCGTCAGCGTGGTCAGCCTGCTCGCGTTCTTCGTTCTCAACGCGTCGCGCAACATGCGCGAGGCCGGCATCGCGTCCGGCTTCGACTTCCTGTTCCGCACCGCCGGCATCGAGATTCCCTTCGTCCTTACCAATTACACGCCGCAGTCCGACAATCTCGCGCTGCTCTGGGTCGGCATCGTCAACACCATGCTGATCACGGTGGTCGCGGCCGCCGCCGCCACGGCGCTCGGCTTTGTCATCGGCATCGCGCGGCTCTCGCGCAATTGGCTCCTTTCCACGATCGCCGGCGCCTATGTCGAGGCGGTGCGCAACATCCCGCTGCTGTTCTTCGTGCTGTTCTGGTACTTCGGCGTGATCGCCACCCTGCCCGGCCCGCGCCAGTCGATCGGCATTTTCGGCATTGCGTTCCTCAACAATCGCGGTCTCACCATCCCGCTGCCGAATTACGTCTCGCCGTTCGGCAAGGCCACGCTGGTCATCTTGGCCGCGCTTGCGATCCAGATCGCCTTCGCCTGGTGGGCGCGGCGGCGGCGCGACCGCACCGGCAAGCACGCGCCGGTCTGGACCATCGGCACGCTCTTGCTCCTGGTGCTGCCGATTATCGCGC
>JAXDNZ010000032.1:0-4942 GCA_034669185.1 Hyphomicrobiales bacterium | reverse complement strand
GAAAGCCGGCTCAAGCACAATTTCGGGATGGCGCGGCCCGAAGGATACCGCAAGGCGGTGCGGCTGATGGACATGGCCGACCGATTCGGCATTCCGGTCATCGCCCTGGTCGACACGGCCGGCGCTTATCCGGGCATCGTGTCGGAGGAGCGCGGGCAGGCCGAAGCGATCGCGCGCTCGACGCAAGCATGCCTGTCGCTCGGCGTGCCGAATGTCGCGGTGATCCTGGGCGAAGGCGGCTCGGGCGGCGCGATCGCGATCGCGACCGCAAACCGCGTGCTGATGCTCGAGCATGCGATCTACAGCGTGATATCGCCCGAGGGCGCGGCCTCGATCCTGTGGCACGACACCACCAAGGCGCAGGACGCCGCGACCTCGATGAAGATCACCGCCGAGGACTTGCTTCAGTTCGGCGTCATCGACGAGATCATCCTGGAGCCGGCGGGCGGGGCGCACCGCGATCCGGCGGCCGCGATCGCGGCAACCGGGGACGCCATCGCGGCTGCCCTTGCGGGGCTCGCCGGGCTCGACCCCGACGCCGTGCGGCGCCAGCGGCGGGAGAAATTCCTCAATATCGGCAGGGACCTTTGACGCCGGTTTACCTTTCGTTCACCATAAGCGTGCTGGAAGGCAGCGCATAGGGTCGGCTGCCTTGTGATTGCCGTATCTTTGGGCGAAACGGGTGGGTATCTAGGGCCGGGGTTGGCGGCGTGGGGATCGCCAAGGCGGTCGGGGAGCTTCAGGCTTGGCGTTCCGTACAGGCTACGTCCGCGCATTGATGGTGTCTGCGGCTTTTGCCGCGGTGGTCGCGCTCGCGGGTTGCGAGACCGACGGCCTGCGTTCCGGCAAGGCAATGAAAGAGCTTTCGCCCGAGATGAAGGCGGAGCTCGCGCAGAAAAACATGCCGATCGCGTCGCCGATCCTGGTGCGGCTGTTCAAGCAGGAAGCCGAGCTCGAAGTCTGGAAACAGGACGCGGCCGGCCGCTACGAGCTGCTCAAGACCTATCCGATCTGCCGCTGGTCCGGCGAGCTTGGCCCCAAGATCCGGGAAGGCGACCGCCAGGCGCCCGAGGGCTTCTACAACATCACGCCTGCGAGCATGAATCCGAATTCGCAGTTCTATCTCTCGATCAACACCGGCTATCCCAACGCCTTCGATCGTTCGCATCAGCGCACCGGCGCTGCGCTGATGATCCATGGCGACTGCTCGTCGCGCGGCTGCTACGCGATGACCGACGACCAGATCAGCGAAATCTACGCGCTCGCGCGCGAATCCTTCTTCGGCGGCCAGCGCTCGCTGCAGCTGCAGGCCTATCCGTTCCGCATGACGCCGGCGAACTTCGCCAAGCATCGCAACAATCCGAACATCGCGTTCTGGAAGATGCTCAAGGAGGGGAACGACCACTTCGAGGTCACCCACCAGGAGCCGAAGGTCGAGGTTTGCGACAAGCGCTACGTGTTCAACCCGGAAGCGCCGCAGAACGCCTCGCCGGCGAGCAGCGTCAAGCTCGGCACGCCGTGGGGCGGATTGCGCGAACAGCCGCAGCAAACATCGGCCGCGCTGAGTTTCAGCCCGGCCGGGCGCTGCCCGGCTTTCGTGGTGCCGCAAGAGGTTCGCGACGCGGTCGCCGCCAAGCGCCACCAGGACGAGGCGCAGACCGCCGCGCTGGTTTCGCGTGTAACGGCGGCGCCGGTCCGCACCGGCCGCGATGGCGGCATGCATCCGACCTTCCTTGCGCTTCTCAAGCCGCAGGAAATCCGCGAGCCGGACGGCACCGTGCGCTACGTGGTCGACGAGAACGCCGCAAAGCGGCTCGGCTCCTACGTCAATCCGCCGCTCGAGACCGAGCCGGTGAGCACCGCCATCGCGACGCCCGCGCCGCGCGCGGCGCCCCCGAAAGCAACGCCGCCGGCGCCCGCGACCTATGCGGTCGCGTCAGCGGGATCGCGTGAGGTTCCGCCCCCTGCGCCGCGCCAGCAGCAATCCGGCAGCATGTTCGCGAGCCTGTTCTCGTCGAACGAGTCCGCGCCGCCGCCTCCCCCGCAGAATGACAGCATGTTCGGCCGGATGAAGAGCTTCTTTGTCGGCGACGACAACGAACGCAAACCCGCAGCAGCACCGCGCGCGCCGGCGAAGCAGGCGACCACCCCTGCGCCGAAGTCCAAGCCGCAAACAAAGCCCGAGCCGGTTCAGGCCGCCGCGGCAGCGCCTGCTGCTGCTGCTGCCGCTCCTCCGTCTGCCCCCGCGGCCGCGAACGCCGGCCTGCTCAATGGCGCGCAGCCGACCATGCCGTCCGGCAGCTTCGATTCGCGCTTCGGCGCGATCCGCTGATCTTGTTCATTCCGGCCGAGCGCGGAGCGCGAGAGCCGGAATCCATAACCACAAAACTCGATCGGGTTCGCGGCTAGTCAAGCGCCGATGATTATGGATTGCGGGCTCGTTCGCGACGCTCGCGCCCCGGAATGACGCTTCAGCCGAACCGTCCGTGGCAATGCTTGTATTTCTTGCCCGAGCCGCAGGGGCACGGTTCGTTGCGGCCGACTTTCCCCCATGTCGTAGGGTCAGCCGGATTCGCGGCGCGCGCGGTCCCATTGCCGTTGCCGACCAGCGCGGGAGCGAGCGAGGCGTCGGCGAAGGACATCTCGTCGTCACCGCTGTTCGGGTCGATCTTGTGCGCCTCCATGTAGGGCAGGTTCTGCTGCTGCTCCTCGGCGGGCGGCTGCTGCACGATCTCAACGCGCATCAGTTGGGCCGTCACGGCCTCGCGCAGCCGGTTGCTCAGTGCCTCGAACAGGCTGAAGGCCTCCGCCTTGTATTCGTTGAGCGGATCGCGCTGGCCATAGCCGCGCAGCCCGATCACCTGGCGCAAATGCTCCAGCATCAGCAGGTGCTCGCGCCAGAGATGATCGAGCGTCTGCAGCAGGATCGACTTCTCGACATAGCGGATGACGTCCGGCCCCCACTGCGCGACCTTCGCCGCCATGTGCTCGTCGGCCTGCCGGTCGATGCGCGAGGTCAGTTCCTCGTCGGCGATGCCTTCTTCCTTGGCCCAGACGTCGACCGGAACGTCGAGGCTGAGCACGCGGGTGAGCTCTTCCTTCAGCCCCGGGGTGTCCCACTGCTCCGGATAGGCGTTCTCCGGAACGTGCTTGGCGACCAGCGTATCGATCACCGCATGGCGCATGTCGGTGACGATCTCGGCCACGTTCTCCTCGCGCATCCAGTCGACGCGCTGCTCGAAGATGACCTTGCGTTGGTCGTTCATCACGTTGTCGAACTTCAGGATGTTCTTGCGGATGTCGAAGTTGCGCGCCTCGACCTTCTGCTGCGCCTTCTCCAGCGCCTTGTTGATCCAGGGATGGACGATCGCCTCGTTCTCCTTGAGGCCCAGCTTGGTCAGCATGCCGTCGAGCTTGTCGGAGCCGAAGATGCGCATCAGGTCGTCTTCGAGCGACAGGAAGAATTTCGAGCGGCCCGGATCGCCCTGACGGCCGGAGCGGCCGCGCAACTGGTTGTCGATGCGCCGGCTCTCGTGCCGCTCGGTTCCGAGCACGAACAGCCCGCCCGCCTTCAGTGCGACCTCCTTCAGCCGCGCGACCTGCGCGCGGATATCGTCGGCGCGCGGATCGCGCATCCGCGCCGCGTAATCCTCGACGTCGGTGATCTCCTGGCGGATGCGCATGTCGGCATTGCCGCCGAGCTGGATGTCGGTGCCGCGGCCCGCCATGTTGGTGGCGATCGTGATCGCGCCCGGCACGCCCGCCTGGGCGACGATGAACGCTTCCTGCTCGTGGTAGCGTGCGTTGAGCACCGCGAACACCTTGGTGCTCTTGGCGCCCTCGTCGCCCGAATAGAGCGAGGCGAATGCGTTTGGGTCGGTGAAGTCGTGCTGTTCCCAGCCCTTCTGGCGCAGCATCTCGGCGAGCTGTTCTGATTTCTCGATCGACGTGGTGCCGACCAGCACCGGCTGGCCCTTCACCTTGCATTCTTCGAGCAGCGCGATGATCGAGCGGTATTTCTCCTGCGCCGTGCGGTAGACCTCGTCATCCTCGTCGAGCCGCACGAGCGGCATGTTGGTGGGGACCTCCAGAACTTCCAGATTGTAGATGTCGAGAAACTCGTCGGCTTCGGTGAGCGCCGTACCGGTCATGCCGGCAAGCTTCTTGTACATGCGGAAGTAGTTCTGGAACGTGATCGAGGCGAGCGTCTGGTTCTCGGGCTGGATCGGCTGATGCTCCTTGGCTTCGAGCGCCTGGTGCAGCCCTTCCGAATAGCGCCGGCCCGGCATCATGCGGCCGGTGAACTCGTCGATGATGACGACCTCGCCGTTGCGCACGATGTAGTCCTTGTCGCGCGCAAACAGCTTGTGCGCGCGCAGCGCCTGATTGACATGATGAACGACCGAGACGTTCTCGACGTCGTAGAGCGACTCGCCCTTGAGCTCGTTGGCGGCGCGCAGGCGCTGCTCGAGCTTCTCCATGCCGGCCTCGGTCAGCGATACGGCGCGCTGCTTCTCGTCGACCTCGTAGTCGCCTTTGTCGAGCGCCGGGATGTAGCTGTCGATGGTGTTGTAGAATTCGGAACGGTCGTCGAGCGGCCCGGAGATGATCAGCGGCGTGCGCGCCTCGTCGATCAGGATCGAGTCGACCTCGTCGACGATCGCGAAGACGTGAGCGCCCGATTTTGCCTCGGCGAGCCGCTTCCGGCGTTCCTCGCCGCCGAGCTTGACCATGTCCTCCAGCCGGTATTTCATGTTGTCGCGCAGGTAATCGAAGCCGAGTTCGTTGTTCGTGCCGTAGGTGACGTCGCACAGATACGCCGCCTGGCGCTCGTAATCGTCGAGGTCGTGCACGATGCAGCCGACGCTCATGCCGAGCAGATTGTAGATCTGGCCCATCCATTCGGCGTCGCGGCGCGCCAGGTAGTCGTTGACCGTGACGA
>JAXDNZ010000031.1:0-3134 GCA_034669185.1 Hyphomicrobiales bacterium | reverse complement strand
CCAGCAGGTCGGCCGCTCGGGTGAAGTTGCCGGCATCTCCGGTCGATCCGGCGATCAAGACAACAGCGCTGCCGGCTCCCTGCTTCTCGTAGTAAAGCGTCGTCGCGTTGACGACCGCAAAATCCTTGATCTTGCAGGGCGTTTTCACGACCTTCACCCCCTGTTGCGCCCCGCTTGGGTTGCCAGCAGCGGACCTAAAAAAATGTCCGCTGCTCTTCGCTGTTTGAAGGGAGTAGCAGACATTGGTCGGCTTGGTTCAGTCAGGCCAATTCATCGGCGCACCGTCTCGCCGCGGACAATGGCCAGGAACCTGTCGACATCGTCCTGCGTGGTCTGGAACGAGGTCACCAACCGCACCAGCATCTTGTCCGGACTGATCGCGACGCTGTCGTCCGGCCACGGGTAATACATCGCACCCGCGGCGTTCAGTTTCTCGCGGGCCGCCAGCGGGATCGGCGCGAACACTTCGTTCGCCTCCACGGGCCAGACCGGGGCGCATCCGGCGGCCGTCAAGCCGGCCGCAAGCGCATCCGCCATGTCGTTGGCGTGGCGCGCGAGGCTGAGCCACAGATCGCTGTCGAGATAGGCTTCCATCTGCGCCGCGATGAAGCGATGCTTGGAGGCGAGTGCGCCGCCGCGCTTGCGCCGGTCCTGCATGTTGGCGCCGCGCTTTGCGTCAAAGAAGATCACGGCCTCGGCGCCCATCGCGCCGCCTTTGGTCGCGCCGAACGACATGACGTCGACACCCGCCTTCCATGTCGCCTCCGCGGGCGAGACGTTCATGCGCGCGAGCGCATTGCCGATGCGCGCGCCGTCGACATGCACGACCATCCCGCGCGCATGCGCGATGTCGGCCAACTCCCGGATTTCCGCCACGCGATAGATCGTGCCGCTTTCGGTCGCCTGCGACAGCGACAGCGCGGCGGGGCTGACGTGATGCGGCCCGCCCCATTGCCCGTCGAGCGCGGCGCGCAAGGTCGCGGGCGAGATCTTGCTTCCCTCACCCGCCAGCCCGACCAGCTTGATGCCGCCGCCAAAGAACTCCGGCGCGCCGCATTCGTCGGTCGCGATGTGCGAGCCCGCGTGACACAGCACCGCCCCCCATGGCGGTGTCACATGCGCGAGCGCGAGGGCGTTGGCCACCGTGCCGGTCGGCACCAGAAACACCGCGACCTCGTGCTCGAAGACCTCCGCGAAGCGCCGCGCGACCCGCTCGGTCCACGCGTCGTTGCCGTAGCCGAGCGCGTAGCCGCTGTTGGCGCGGGCAATCGCCTCCAGGATCGGCGGCGCGATGCCGGCCGTGTTGTCGCTCGCGAAATACATCGCCGTCTCCTCAGGCAGCGCCGCCGTCAGGGAACAATGCAATTCTGTTGCGCTGCGGCATCTTCCATGGTCCTCTTGTTACGTGCCGGGAACGGGCGCGGCAACAAACGGCAAGGAGGCGGTGGATTTCCGGGTTCGCCCGTCTTGCGCGAGAAGCCGAGTTTAGGCATATTAGGACAGCAATACTGTCCCAATTGGCGACCGAAGTGGCGCCGGCGTGAAAGAGCGGTCCCGTGAGGGGCCGATGAGCGGTCAAAAGGCCGCCCCTCACGAGAAGGCTTGAGTTTGCATCGTGGCGATAAGACCGCCGCGAACGAGGAAGGTGCGCCGGGCGGCGACAGCCGCCGGATAACGGGGAAGGCGATGAGCTCGCAACGGTTCGATGTGGGAGTAAGCCCCTCTCCTGCGGAGCGGACCGTGAAAGATTCCGCGCCCGAATTTCCGTTGTGGCCGACCGTTCCGCACGCGAGCGGCCTGTTCGATCCACGCCACGAAAAGGATTCCTGCGGCGTCGGCTTCATCGCCGACATCAAGGGTCGCAAGTCGCACAAGATCGTCGAGGACGCGATCGCGATCCTGTGCAACCTCGAGCACCGCGGCGCGGTCGGTGCCGATCCGCGCGCGGGCGACGGCGCCGGCATCCTGGTGCAGACGCCGCACAAGTTCTTCCATCGCGTCGCCGCCGAGCTCGGCATCGCGCTGCCCGAGCCCGGGCACTACGCGGTCGGCTTCGTGTTCATGCCGCACGATCCGGAATGGCGGAAGGTCATCCAGGACATCTACGCCGAGAAGCTGCCGCAGGAAGGCCTGACGCTGCTCGGCTGGCGCGAGGTACCGCACGACAATTCCTCCCTCGGCGAGTCGGTCAAGCCGACCGAGCCGTTTCACATGCAGGTGTTCATCGGGCGCGGCGCGGGCATCAAGTCGGAGGACGAGTTCGAGCGCCGGCTCTACATCCTGCGCAAGGTCATCTCCGACGTCGCCTACCGCCGGCGCGAGCGGCGGCTCGCGAACTACTACGTCGTGTCGATGTCGTGCCGCACGGTGATCTACAAGGGCATGTTCCTCGCCGACCAGCTGGGCAAATACTATCCGGATCTGCACGAAGAGGATTTCGAGACCGCGCTCTGCCTCGTGCACCAGCGCTTCTCGACCAACACCTTCCCGAGCTGGCCGCTCGCGCATCCGTACCGCATGGTCGCGCACAACGGCGAGATCAACACGCTGCGCGGCAACGTCAACTGGATGGCGGCGCGGCAGGCTTCGGTGTCGTCGAAACTGTTCGGCGAGGACATCACCAAGCTCTGGCCGATCTCCTACGAAGGCCAGTCCGACACCGCCTGCTTCGACAACGCCCTCGAATTCCTGGTGCAGGGCGGCTACTCGCTCGCGCACGCCGCCATGATGCTGATTCCGGAGGCATGGGCCGGCAATCCGCTGATGGATAACGAGCGCAAGGCGTTCTACGAGTATCACGCCGCGCTGATGGAGCCGTGGGACGGCCCGGCCGCGATCGCGTTTACCGACGGGCGCCAGATCGGCGGAACGCTCGACCGCAACGGGCTTCGCCCGGCGCGCTGGCTGGTCACCGCGGACGACCGCGTCATCATGGCGTCGGAAGCCGGCGTGCTGCCGATTCCGGAAAGCGAGATCGTGCAGAAGTGGCGCCTGCAGCCGGGCAAGATGCTGCTCGTCGATCTGCAGGAAGGCCGCATCATCTCCGACGAGGAGATCAAGGCGCAGCTCGCCAAGAAGCATCCTTATGCGAAGTGGCTGAAAAAGGCGCAGCTTGTCCTCGAGGACCTGCCGGC
>JAXDNZ010000030.1:0-8467 GCA_034669185.1 Hyphomicrobiales bacterium | reverse complement strand
ACCGACGCTGTTCGAACGCCGCAAGGTGAAGGTCGGTCTCGAATCGGACGGTCGCGTGCAGGTGCTCGAAGGCATCACGGCGGGCGAGCAGGTCGTCGGGCGCGGCGCGATCTTCGTGGACAACGAGTCGCGCAGTTGATCGCGCGGTTGCGCTGTCCCAATGCTGCGTAACCTGATCGCAATCTGCCTGGCCCGGCGTCCGCTGGTGCTGGTCGCATTCGCGGGGTTTCTCGGCCTCGGCTACGCGGCGTTCACGACGCTCAACATCGAGGCCTATCCGGATCCCGCGCCGCCGATCATCGAATTGATCGCGCAGTGGCCGGGCCAGTCGCCCGAAGAGGTCGAGCGCTACGTCACGATCCCGATCGAGATCGCGGTGTCGAGCACGCCGGGGCTGAAATACCTTCGCTCGAATACCGTTTACGCACTCGGCTTCATCCGCCTCCAGTTCGAATACGGCCGCGACTATCACTTCGTGCGCCAGCAGACGCTCAATCGCCTGAAGGATGTAGCGCTGCCCAGCGGCGTGACGCCGGTGATATCGCCCGCCGGCGGCATCAGCGAAATCATGCGTTATCAGCTCAAGGGACCGCCTAACATGTCCCTTACCGAGCTCAAGACGCTGCAGGACTGGGTGGTGGAGCGCAAGCTGCGCACCGTTCCGGGTGTTGCCGACGTCTCCGTGCTCGGCGGCAAGACCAAGGAATTCCAGGCCGAGGTCGACCTCAACAAGATGATGGCTTACGGCCTGACGCTGCCGCAGATCATCGCGGCGATCTCGGCCGGCAACTCCAACGTCGGCGGCCGTACCATCGCGATGGGCGAGCAGTCGGTCAACGTGCGCGGTCTCGGCGTGATCGGCTCGCTCGACGACATCGGCAACATCGTGCTCACCCAGCAGGGCGGCGTGCCGGTATTGCTCTCCGACGTCGCGAAAGTGCAAGTCGGGTTCACGCCACGCCTCGGCATCGCGGGGCGCGACGCTACGACCGACATCATCTTCGGCGTCGTTCTGATGCAGAAGCTCGAACGCACGATGGACGTGGTGCAGCGCCTGCGCGGCGCGGTCGAACGTCTCAACAGCGACGGCAGCCTGCCGCCCGGCGTGAAGGTCGAGCCGTTCTACGACCGTGGCGACCTCGTCGCGATCACCGTGCGCACCGTGCTGCACAACCTCGCGTTCGGCATCGCACTGATCTTCCTCATCCAATGGGTCTTTCTCGGCGATCTGCGCTGCGCGCTGATCGTGGCGGCGACCATCCCCGTCGCATTGCTGCTCGCCGTCATCATCACGGTACTGCGCGGCGAATCCGCAAACCTCCTTTCGGTTGGTGCCATCGACCTCGGCATCATCGTCGACGCCACCGTCATCATGGTCGAGAACATCTTCCGCCATCTGGCGCACCCGGCGCGCGAAAAAGGCGCTTACGACGTCGCACTCAGTTCCAAACTCAATCGCGTGTTGATCGGCGCGATCGAAGTCGACAAAGCGATCCTGTTCTCGGTGATCATCACGATCGCGGCGTTCCTGCCGCTGTTCACCATGCAGGGCGTGGAGGGACAGATTTTCGGTCCGATGTCGCGCACTTATGCCTATGCGCTGCTCGGCGCCGTGATCGCGACGTTCACGGTCACGCCGGTGCTTTCCTCGATCCTGTTGCCTGACCACGTCACTGAGATCGAGACCTTCGTGGTGCGCTGGATTCGCAAGGCCTACAACCAGGTGTTGCCGCGTGCCGTGCGGCATTATCGCGTGGCGGCTGCGATCGCGCTCGCCTTCCTGTTCCTTTGTGGCGCGCTCGGCGCGCGGCTCGGCACCGAATTCTTGCCGAAGCTAGAAGAAGGCAACATGTGGATCCGCGCCACGTTGCCGCCGACCATCACGCTCGAGGCCGGCATGGCGAGCGTCGCTCGCATCCGCGACGTCATCCGCAGCTATCCGCCGGTGCGCACCGTCGTCTCCGAGCAAGGACGCGGCGAGGACGCGACCGACCCCGACGGCTCGTTCGTGGCTGAATTCTTCGTGCCGCTCAAACCATTCGAGGAGTGGCCGAAAGGCCTGACCAAGGAGAAGCTCGTCAAGGAACTCAGCACACGGCTCGAGGCCGAGTTTCTCGGGGTCGACTTCAATTTCTCGCAGTATATCCAGGACAACATCGAGGAAGCCGTCTCCGGCGTGAAGGGCGAAAACTCGGTGAAGATCTTCGGCAACGATCTCGCCGAATTGCAGCGCCTCTCCAGGGCCGTGAAGGCCGAAATCACCGATGTCCCGGGCGTGAAGGACCCGGGCGTGTTCAACCTGCTGGGTCAGCCCAATCTCGTGGTGCGCATCGATCGCGCCAAGGCCGCGCGCTATGGATTCTCGGTCGGCGACATCAACGCGGTCGTGCAGGCCGCGATCGGCGGACAGGAGATCACGCGTGTCTATGAGGGCGAATACAATTTCGCGCTGACCGTCCGCCTGGCGCCGGAATACCGCGGCAATGTCGAGGCGATCCGCTCGATCCCCGTGGCGCTGCCGAACAACGATTCGAAAACACCGCCGGCTTACATCGCGCTCGGCGACCTCGGCGAGGTGCGGCTTGAATCCGGCGCCTCTTACATTTACCGCGAGAACAGCCAGCGCTTCGTGCCGCTGAAATACAGCGTGCGCGACCGCGACCTTGGCTCCACCGTCGCCGAGGCGCAAAAGCGCGTCGCCGACAAGGTCACGCTGCCGGCAAGCTACAAGCTCGACTGGACCGGTGAGTTCGGCGCGCTGGTCGAGGCGCAGAAGAGACTCGCACTGATCGTGCCGCTCAGTCTGGTGCTGATTTTCATGCTGCTCTACAGCCTGTTCAATTCGGTGCGCGACAGCCTGCTTGCGCTCTCCGGCATCCCGTTCGCGGTCGCCGGCGGCATCCTCGGGCTGACATTCGCCGGCCTGAACTTCAGCATCTCGGCCGCGATCGGCTTCATCTCGTTGTTCGGCGTCTCGGCGATGGACGGCATCCTGCTGATGTCCTACGTGCGGCGGAATCGCGAGCAGGGACTTGGACCCGGCGAAGCGATCATCGCGGCCGGCGAGACGCGCATGCGGCAAATCTTCATGACCGGGCTTTCGGCCTGCATCGGCCTGGTGCCGGCCGCGCTCTCGACAGGCATCGGATCGCAGGTGCAGCAGCCGCTCGCCTGCGTCATCGTCGGCGGCATGCTGCTGTCGCCGATCTGCAGCCTCGTCGTGATCCCGGCCTTCGCGCGGTTGTTCGCGCCCCGCGCGCCGGCGCACGAGACGCCGCCGGACGAAATCAGCGCCGACACAGCACCGCCCGTTCCGGAGGTCCCCGTCAGTACGTGATGACGGAGCGTAGCGCGAAGACGGTCGCGTCCTTGATGGCCGCGCCCGGCACCGTCGCGTTCGGATCCGGGATATGTCCACCCGGATGGAATACGAAATGAACGGCGGGCTGCAGCGTCCAGCCGGGAACGATCTGCGCATGATAGACCAGCGCGAGATTGAGCTCGTAATCGCGGATCGGCCGCGGCATGCCGGTAAAGGCGATCGTGTCGCGATCGAATGCCGCTGCGTCGCGTGACATTTTCGTGTAGAGGAACGTCGCCGCGATCTTGTCGTCGGGGCGGCTCGCCAACATGCCGGTCAAGACGATGCCGCCGTCCCAATAAAGCTCGGTCGGATTGCGGTCGGGTTCGCTGATTCCGAAACGGCTGAACACGCTGATACCGCTGTCGGGACCGCCGCCGGCCGGCCGGTAGAGCTGATGATCGACGACCGCATAAAGACCGGTCGTGCCGCGCATCCGGGCGGGAATGCCCGTGCTCAACGGATTCGCGAGCGAAAGACCGTTCGCGTCGAGCCGCTGATTGTCGAACGCGCCGAAGTGGTGCCAGAAACCGAGCCGCCAGATGCCGGCAAGCCCGGTGTCGGTCTTTTCCTGATTATACCGGTACTGCGCTTCGCCCATCAGAAGCGGCGGATCGGTGACGCGAAAGTTCAGACCGTACCGATTGCGCGATTGCGGGTCGTCAGTCCCCGGCCCCGCCGGATCGCCGTTGAACAAGGCAAGCAGCATACTGACGTGTTTGGCGGGATCGTCGTATCGTAGCCGGATGCCTGGCGTCGACAGCGGATAGGCCGGCCCGCCGCTCGGCAGATTCTGCGCGGTGATCGACGGCCAGTCGCTCGTCATCAGAAACACGCTGTAGTCGCTGATGAAGAACTCGGCATCGGCGGCAAGCTGGCCGAAGCGAATGCTGAATGTGTCGTTGAAGAACTTCTGTTCGAGCCAGAGTTCGGACAGCCGCATCGTCGCGAGCGCCTCGATATTGGCGATGGTGTTGAAGCTGCCGACGTAATCGCGGCGGATCCCTCCGGTGTTGTGGATTTCGAATGAGTTCGTGAAGAAGCTCAGGCCGCGCAGACCGAGCATCTTTTCGAGATCCGCCTTGACGATGGTTTCGAGCTTGCCCTGGAAAACGCCGCCCTGACGCATGCCGCCCGCGACATTGCGATGGAGTTCGCTGGTCAGCACGAAGCTATAGGTGAGGCCGTGCTCGTAGAGCCATTTGCGTATCCCGCCGGGATCGGGATTGGGCAGGCTGGTCGCGATCGACGGGACCGGCGCGCCGTTCTTGTCGAGTTCGTCTGCGGCGCGCGCAGGCGTTGCCGCGAGCACGACCGTCAGCGTGAGCGCGTGAAGCGCACCCCGCGTCATCGCCGCGTGCCCTTGGCTTGGCACTCTCGCCCCAGTCCCATGACAGCCCCACCCCGTCGCAGTCTCCGCGCAGAGTACAACGGCGCCGCGACGGCGGCCCCATCGCGGGTATCGCGCCGCGGTCAAAATCGCGCGCTTGCGCTTTTGCGCAACAGTTCGCCCCTGACCAATTGACTCCCGCCGAGTCCCGCCGTCCGCCAACGCGTTGCCGCGATCTTCTACCGTAGTTGCAAATAATTCGCAATTGCAGTCATTGCCCTTTTGGCCACAGGCTTCGGCAAATCGGGTCGCGGTCGGCAACTGCCGCCGCCTCGTCCGCACCGAACATGATATCGATTCGGCCAGTTGGGGGCGGGACATGGGGATGCTGCGCGCGGCCTCGCGGTGCGTGGTCGCACTCACCCTGATCGCGGTGCTCGGCGCAGGCCGCGCCGATGCGGCCGGCACCGCGTACGGCGTCGACACTGCGGAAGTCGGTGACATCGGCAACTGCAAGCTCGAATCCTGGTTGTCCTGGGCGAGCAACCGGGACTTCCTTGCCGTCGCGAACCCATCCTGCATTGTCGGCCTCGGCCGCGCGGTGGAAATCAGCACGCTGATCCAGCGCTCGCGCGCGGATGGCGAGTGGGGCACATCGGTTGCGCCGAAGTTCAAGACCAACCTGATCCCGAGCGCGGTCGGCCGTTTCGGCGTCGCCGTCGCGGCCGGCGCGGTCTACGACGCGCTCAACAACGAGGTGACCGGCTACTTCGCCAATATTCCGGCGACGATTCGGCTTTCCAACGTGATGCGCATCAATGTCAACGCCGGCTGGTCGATGGACCGCATCGCGAACCGCCACTATTTCACCTACGGCGCGGGCCTCGACTGGCGCACGCCCGACAATGTCTGGACGCTGACCACGGAAGTATTCGGCCAGATTGGCGAGATACCGGAAGACGGCAGCAGAACGCTGGTCCAGCCGCGCTTCCAGGTCGGCCTGCGCTGGCGCCCGATCGACCGGTTCTCGATGGATCTGATCCTCGGCCGCAACATCACCGGCGAGAACGCGAACTGGATCACGTTCGCGACCAGCATCCGGTTTCCCGCCGAAGGAAAGAAGGCTGGCGAGTAACAACACGTGTCGGGTCGGCGAGGACCTTGTTGTGCCGCGCCGCTCCGCAATAGTCTGCTCAGCGCGATCCGACATCCAAAGGTCGGGCGGACGAGCAGGACACGGGAGGACTGCGTGGATCAGCGCGCGGCCGATTTCATCGTCATCGGAGCAGGCTCTGCCGGCGCCGCGCTCGCCAATCGGCTCACCGAGAACGGCCGCTATCAGGTGCTCCTGCTCGAGGCCGGCGGCGAGACCCATCCGCTCTCGCGCGTGCCGATCAGCTATGTGCGCTTCATCAATCGGCCGGGCGTCAACTGGCTCTACGCCTCCGAGCCCGAGCCCGCGACCGGCGGCCGCAACATTCCGGTGCCGCGCGGAAAGATGCTCGGCGGATCGAGCGCCATCAACGGCATGGTGTGGGTGCGCGGCCAGCGGCAGGACTACGACCACTGGGCACAGCTGGGAAACCGCGGCTGGAGCTGGCAGGACGTGCTGCCGATCTTCCGTAGCATCGAGAGCTATCACGGCGGCGCGGATGATATCCGCGGCCGCGCAGGCCCGCTGAAGATCAACGACATCGACGAGAGCGGCCCGCTCTACGACAGCCTGTTCGAGGCCGCAGAGAGCATCGGGATCAGGCGCAATCCCGACTACAACAGCGGTGATCAGGACGGCATCGCGATGACGCAGGCGTCGATCTCCCGCGGACAGCGCATGAGCACCGCGAAGGTCTATCTCGAGCCGGCGCGCGCGCGGGCAAACCTCACCATCGAAACCGGGGCGAGTGCAGAAAGCCTCCTGTTCGAGGGCAGCCGCTGCGTCGGCGTGCGCTATGTGGTGCGCGGCGCGAAGGTCGAGGCGCGCGCCGCACGCGAGGTCATCGTGTCGGCCGGGTCGATCGCGTCACCGCAGTTGCTGGAGCTATCCGGCATCGGGCAGGGCGAGCGCCTGAACGCGCTGGGCATCGCGGTGAAGCACAATCTGCCTGGCGTCGGCGAGAACCTGCGCGACCACTGGGCCCCGCGCATGAAGTGGCGCGTCGGCCGTCACGGCGTCACTTTCAACGAGCGCGCACGCGGCCTGCAGGCGCTGTGGCAGGGACTGCTCTACATCACGGCGCGCAAGGGCTTCCTCAGCCACCCGGCCTCGCCGATGCGCGCGTTCATCAAGAGCCGCGAGGGCCTCGACAGCGCCGACGCGATGATCGCGCTTCAGCCGATGCTGGTGACGCCGGAGGTCAAGCTCGCGAAGGAAGCCGGGATCACCATCATCGCGCAGCAGATGCGCCCGGAGAGCAAGGGCAGCATCCACATCAAAACGGCCGACGCGAGCAAGCCGCCCGCGATCCGTTTCAATTTTCTCAGCGAGAGCATCGATCGCGAATGCTTGCTTGCCACCATGCGCGTCTCGCGGCGGCTGATCGAGGCGCCCGCGATGGCCTGGCTCGGGCCGCAGGAGATCGCGCCGGGGCCGAAGGCGCAGTCGGACAGCGAATTGCTCGACTTCGTCGCGCGCAGCGCGGAGACCACGTACCATCCGGTCGGCACGTGCCGGATGGGGAGCGATCCGCTTGCCGTAGTCGACGACCAACTGCGGGTGCACGGCATTGCGGGCTTGCGGGTCGCCGACGCCTCGATCATGCCGACGTTGACGTCCGGTAACACCAACGCACCAAGCATCATGATCGGCGAGAAGGCGGCGCGGATGGTGCTGGAGGCGGCGGCTTAAGGGAGGCCGCGTCGTCCCGGCCCGTGGCGCAAGAGCCCCTTTCGAACGAACGACATCGCGCAGTGATATTTGTGCGTTGCGGCGGAACCTACCGCAGCGCACAGTGTTGGGCATTCGGAGGCATCAATGTCCAAAAAGCACAAATCGAACCGCAAGCACGTGCGGAAGCCGGCAACGAAGAAGCCGGCAACGAAAGTCGCCGCGCCGGCGACCCTGAAGAAGAAGACCAACGGTCGTGAGCGACCGGCGACGGCAGCAACCGGGGTTCACCCGCGCGTCGTGCCTGCTTCCGCTCCGGCTGTGCAGCCGGCAGCCGTCGCCGATGACCACCGTGGGCTGCCGTTTTGGGCGCGCATGCCATTGGCAATCGCGGACTTCTGGTTTTCCCGGCGCGAGCCGCGCGCACGCTAGATCGTCACTTCGCGAAGCGGCCGGGACCCGCCTGTCAAACGCGGGCGTTATTTGGGGTTGGTCTTGGACCTCGATTTGATCGCATAGACGCCGATCGCCACAGCACCCACAACAAACCCGACGCTCGCCAGATCGCGGTAACCATAGCTCTCCACTAGCAGCCCGCAAACAAATAGGCCGATTACGCCGAGAACTATGCCGACGACCTTCCACGGGCTTGGTCGCCCCATGTACGACTGGTAGGCGCAGAAGGTTACGAGACCCAATACGGGAATGAAGAAAACAAGATCGACGCGAATGTTGCAGTCCGAACTGCACAGGACGCCGGTCGCAACCTGATACTCGTAGACGGCGTAGAGCAGCCATAGGATAGCGGACACGATCACGCCCGGATGCGGTCGCTGCCATATCGCCACCAGGTGGATCACGACCATCATTGCGGCGGCGAACGCGAACAGGCTCATCGTACTTCGCTCAATTATCCCTTCCGTCCATATCGTCTTTGAGTGGAGCAAGGTAG
>JAXDNZ010000029.1:0-9013 GCA_034669185.1 Hyphomicrobiales bacterium | reverse complement strand
GCGCGCGCACTTTCCGCCCCCGGACCGCATGAGGCATCGCGCGGCGAGACGGTGGCGCCGGTGCCGGTGCGCGGGGCGGACGAGGCCTCGTTGCTCATCGTGGAGCGGCCGCCGCCTGCGCCTTCTACGCCCGGAGAGGACCAGCCGCCGATCGCGTCGTCCTCGCGTGTTTCCGCCGCGTCGCCTGCGGTCGACCGGCCGATGGCTGTCGACAGGCAGGCGCGGTCGGAACTCGTCCCTCAAAACGAGGCGAAGGCCGCGCCGATTCACGCCCCGCCGCCGGACCCCGAGCCGACCGGCGCAATCGGCCCGCCGACGGTGTTTCGGACCAAGCCGCGCCAGACGCAGCAACCGGTCCGGCGTTCGCCCGAGGATGCCCTGACGCCGCCCGGCATCACGATCATTCGCGGCGTTCCGCCGGTGCCGGGCGATTCTCCGGCCATTGTCCGTCCGGGTCCGCTCATCATCCACGTGCCGACCCCGGCGCGCCGTTAGGTGTGCCCTCCGCCAAAAATGCCTATATGACGTGCGGGCGCATCCATGACCGAACGGCAATCCCGAAGCTTGAAGATGAAGATCTCCGCGGACCGCGGGGCGCTGCTGCGCACGCTGATCGGCCTATGGCCTTATATCTGGCCATCCGAACGCGTCGATCTGAAGATGCGTGTCGTGCTGGCGACGCTGCTGTTGCTGTTGGCCAAGCTCGCCACCATCGCGGTACCGTTTACCTACAAATGGGCTGTCGACGCGTTGACCGGCACGACTGCGCCGCCACCGGACACGCCGCAATGGATCGCCTTCGCGTTCGGGGCGCCGATCCTGATGACCGTCGGCTATGGCGGCATGCGCGTGGTCATGGCGCTGCTCACGCAGGTGCGCGACGGCATCTTCGCCAAGGTCGCGATGCACGCGGTGCGCCGCCTCGCGTTCCGCACCTTCGAGCACATGCACCTGCTCTCGCTGCGTTACCATCTCGAGCGCAAGACCGGCGGATTGACCCGCGTTCTCGAACGTGGGCGCAACGGCATCGAGACCATCGTGCGCATGGTCATCCTTCAGCTCCTGCCGACCGTCGTGGAGCTGGCGTTGATCGTCGGTGTGCTGTTGTGGATGTTCGATTGGCGTTACGTGCTGATCATCGGCATCACGGTCACGCTCTACATGGCATTCACCTACTACGCGACCGAGTGGCGCATCGGCATCCGCCGCAAGATGAACGACAGCGACACCGACGCCAACACCAAGGCGATCGACTCGCTGCTCAACTACGAGACCGTGAAGTACTTCGTCGCCGAGGAGCGCGAGGCGCGGCGCTACGACCGCACCATGGCGCGCTACGAGGACGCGAGCGTGAAGGCCTATACGTCGCTTGCCGTACTCAATGCCGGGCAGGCGCTGCTGTTCACGCTCGGCCTCACCGCCGCGATGGCGCTGTGCGTGCTCGGTATCCGCGCCGGCACCAATACGGTCGGCGACTTCGTGATGATCAATGCGATGATGATTCAGCTCTACGTGCCGCTGAATTTCATGGGCATGGTCTATCGCGAGATCAAGCAGGCGGTGACCGACATCGAGATCATGTTCGCGATCCTCGCGCGCGAACCCGAGATCGAGGACAAGCCCGGTGCCAGGCCGCTCGCGGTATCGCACGGCGCGATCCGCTTCGAGGACGTGCGCTTCGATTACGAGCCGGAGCGGCAGATCCTCAAGGGGCTGAGCTTCGAGGTGCCGGCCGGTCGTACGGTCGCGATCGTCGGACCGTCGGGCGCCGGCAAGTCGACCATCTCGCGGCTGCTGTTTCGTTTCTATGACCTGACCGGCGGTCGCATTACCATCGATGGGCAGGACATCCGCGACGTGACGCAGCGCTCTTTGCGCTCCGCGATCGGCATGGTCCCGCAGGACACCGTGCTGTTCAACGATACGATCCGCTACAACATCCGCTATGGCCGCTGGGATGCGGACGACGGCGAGGTCGAGGAGGCTGCGCGGCTCGCGCAGATCGACGATTTCATTCGAATGGCGCCGGCGGGCTACGAGACCGAGGTCGGCGAGCGGGGGCTGAAGCTTTCCGGCGGCGAGAAGCAGCGCGTCGCCATCGCGCGTACGATTTTGAAGGGTCCGCCGATCCTGCTGCTGGACGAGGCGACCTCCGCGCTCGACAGTCACACCGAAAAGGAGATCCAGGACGCACTGGAGAAGGTCTCGCGCGACCGCACGACGTTGGTGATCGCGCACCGGCTTTCGACCATCGTCGGCGCGGATGAAATCATCGTGCTCGATCAGGGCGTGATCGCCGAGCGCGGCACGCATCACCAGCTTCTGTTGAAGAATGGGCTCTATGCCAGCATGTGGAACCGGCAGCGCGAAGCCGAGGAGGCGCGCGAGAAGCTCGCCCAGGTCGAGGATCAGCCTGCCGCGCCGAACCGCAATCCTCCGCCGGTGAAGGATCCGACCGTTGCGGCGGCCTCCGCGTCCGTGACACAGGATCTGCCCGCGGCGGCGGCCGAATAGGGTATAGACGCCACCATGTCAGTCATTGGTTCCATCCGCTCGCAGCTCGCGCCCATCCACCCCGAGGGCTACCCGTTCATCGGCGGGTTTGCGCTGCTGAGCCTCGTCCTATTCCTGGTGTGGACGCCGCTTGGTTGGCTCGGCACGTTGATGACGGCGTGGTGCGCCTATTTCTTCCGCGATCCGATCCGGGTGACGCCGGTCGCTGATGGCGTCGTCGTCGCGCCCGCCGATGGCCGCATCAGCCTCATCGTCAACGCCGTTCCGCCGCCCGAGCTTGCACTCGGCGAGCAGCCGTTGCCGCGCGTCTCCATCTTCATGAGCGTGTTCGATTGTCACGTCAATCGCGCGCCGGTCGGTGGGCGCATCGAACGCATCGCTTATACGCCCGGCAAGTTCCTCAATGCCGACCTCGACAAGGCGAGCGAGGACAACGAGCGCAACGCGCTGGTGATCGCGAGCATCGCCGGCAATATCGGCGTGGTGCAGATCGCAGGATTGATCGCGCGGCGCATCGTCGGCTGGGTCGCCGAAGGGCAGACGATCGGCGCCGGCGAGCGCATCGGCATGATCCGCTTCGGTTCGCGCGTCGATGTCTACTTGCCGGCGGGCGCGGTTCCGCGCGTGTCCCAAGGCCAGACTGCGCTCGCGGGCGAGACGATTATCGCGGATCTCGGCACTCTTGTGGCAGCGCCAACTTTCAGTATCGGCTGATTTTTTTAAGAACGTTGTGGATATCCCGAACCGTTAACGGGCTTTAACCGTGCTGCCGCGGTCGGCTTAGCGGAATACATGTGGTTGTGGCGTTATCCCTTGCGTGACGTGGACGCCAGGTACTGCGATGAATTCTTCGCAAGACAATGACGAGCGCAACGCTCAGCTTGACGCGCGTGCCGCCGAGATCCTGGCGCGGCGCGCGAGCGGGCTGATTGCGGCGGAAGAAGCGCTCGTGGAGCTCGCCGACGCGGATTGCGCCGCCGCCATCGCGGCGCTGGTCGCCGAACGCGTGCGGCTTGACGCTGCGCTTGTGTTGCGCGCTCTCGAAGCCGGCGACGATCGGGCGATTTCGGTGGTGTGCCGCGCGGCCGGATTCAAGATCAACGGCTATTCGGCGGTGCTGCGCATGCGCCGCCGCCATGGACGCGGCGCCGGCAGCGCGCCGACCGACGCGCTGACGTTCTTCTCCAGTCTGTCGCGCGCCTACGCCGAGCGCATCGTCGAGCAGCTTTAGGCAGTCCGTCGCGCGAGCTGACATGTCGCATTAACCAACGACGCGCGCCGGTGGCGGGGTAGCGCGAGAACCGCTATATTGGCCCGATGGCCACGCGCTTCGATCCCGAACGCTATCAACGTCGCCTGCAACGGTTGCGCCAGATTCCGGTGCGCGTGCTCGTGCCGAACGTGATCACGCTGCTTGCGCTGTGCGCGGGCTTGTCCGGCATCCGCCTTGCGATCGAAGAACGCTACGAGCTGGCGCTTGGTGCGATCGTGTTCGCCGCGATGCTCGACGCGGTCGACGGGCGTGTCGCGCGCATGATCCGCGGCACGTCGCGCTTTGGCGCCGAGCTCGACAGCCTTGCGGACTTCGTGAACTTTGGCGTTGCGCCAGGCCTGATCCTCTATTTCTGGGGGCTCAAGCCGCTCGGCAATCTCGGCTGGATCGCCGCGATGGTGTTTGCGATCTGCGCCGGCCTGCGTCTTGCGCGTTTCAACGTGCAGATCGAGGATCCGAACCGCCCAAGCTGGGCCGGTAACTTCTTCACCGGCGTGCCTGCGCCGGCAGGAGCGATCACGGTGCTGTTGCCGGTCTACCTGTTCTTTCTCAACGTTCCGGTGCCGGCCGCCGTTACGCTGGTCTATGTCATCGCGATCGCCGCGCTGATGATCTCGCGGCTGCCGGTTCTCTCCGGCAAGAAGATGGGCACGCGCGTGCGGCCCGACATGGTGCTGCCCGTCGTCGTTATGGCGGTGATGTTCATCGTGCTGCTGGTAAGCTATCCGTGGCCGGTGCTGACCGTCGGTACAGTCGTCTACCTCGCCTGCCTGCCGCTCGGCTGGTTCAGCTATCGCCGCCACGAGGAGGCGGACGCCGCCGCGCTCAAGCGCGCGGGCGCGCCGACCGAGTCCGCCGCGGTCAGTCCGCTGCCACCGTCCACGCGGACTTCCGACGAACGTCCGTCACGGCTCAACTGATGTTGCGCGTCGTTCGTGTCGTAAGCTCGGCGCTGAGCGACAGCGCGCGCTATGTCGACAGTGTGATGCTTGCGCCCGATCAGCGCCGCCTGCAAAGCGCACACCTGACCGGCGTGAATGGCACCCTGATCGGGGTGATGCTGCCAGAGCCCGTCATGCTGCGCCTGGGAGACGTGTTCGAACTCGACGACGGCAGCTTCGTCGATATCGTCATCGAACCGGAGCGCCTGATCGAGGTGCGCGGTGGCGATCTCATTCACCTCGCAAGGATCGCCTGGCATCTCGGCGACCGTCACGTTCCAGTGCAAATCCTTGGCAACCGGCTGCGGTTAAGGCGCGACGAAGCGATCGAGGGGCTGCTCGTCGGTCTTGGCGCCCGTCTGACAGCGATCGAAGCGCCGTTCGATCCGGAAGGGGGCGCCTATGCCACCGCGGCGCACCATCAACACGGTCCTGTTCACGACCATCACGGCCATGATCATGCCACGCACGATCATCACCATGATCACCGTGGTCGTCACGGGCACGATCACTGACGGACGCCGGAATGAGGATTGCGCGCAGGACACTGATCAAGCTCGCGGGGGCGGCCGTCGCGGCGCCCGCGCTCGCGCGCTTCGCCCGCGCCCAGGCGCAGGTCGTGCTCAAGCTGCACCATTTCTTCTCGCCGCTGTCGAGCGTGCACGCGAAGTTTCTGGTGCCGTGGGCCAAGAAGGTCGGCGTCGCGTCGGAAGGCCGCATTCGCGTCGACCTGTTCGGTGCCATGCAATTGGGCGGCGTGCCGTCGGAGCTCTACGATCAGGCGCGCGATGGCGTCGCCGACGTTGTTTTGACCTTACCAGGTATGACGCCGGGCCGCTTTCCGCTGGTTGAGACGTTCGAGCTGCCGTTCGTCGCCGGCAAGCGCGCGCTCGCCAATGCGCGGGCGGTGCAGGAATTCGCCGATGCCAACCTCAAGGACGAATTCCGTGCGGTGCAACCGCTCTGCGTCTGTGCGCACGATCAAGGGCTGATCCACGCCAACCGCGCGATCGCCACGATGGAAGACCTGAAGGAATTGAAGGTTCGCCCGTCGACCCGCATGGGCGTCGAGGCCCTGAAAGCCCTCGGTGCGAACGTGGCGCCGGTTCCGATCTCGCAGCTGGCGCAGGCATTTTCCCAAAAACTGCTCGACGGCTGCGTGCTGCCATGGGACGCGGCCGCCTCCGTCAAGGTGCACGAGCTGGTGAAATTTCACGCCGAGGTCGCGAACCCGCCGACATTGTCGACGTCGACCTACATTTTGGCGATGAACCGCGCGAAATACGCCGCGCTGCCCGCTGACCTGAAAAAAGCGATTGACGAGAATTCCGGTGATGTCGCCGCCGCCATGGTTGGCCGGATGTGGGACGATCAGGCAGCAGGCATCGCGGATATGGTGCGCAAGCGCGGCAATACGGTGAGCGAGATTACGGCGGAAGAAGCCACGCGCTGGCGCAAGGCGACGGAGCCCGTGATCGAAGCTTGGATAAAGCAGGTACGGATGCGATCCATCGATGGCGCGAAAATGATCGAAACTGCGCGATCGCTGGTGGCCAAGTATGAGGCGGAGCCGCAACCGGCCGCAGCCGCTGCATCCGGTCCGGCCCCTGCGGTTCCGGCTGCCCAGCCGCCGGCGCAAACCTGCGTCACGTGGTGCCCGTCGCCCTGAAGCGATCGAGGATCAGTCGCGGAAGGTCGTTCGCGCGGCGCGCCGGTTCAGCCGCTTTGCGTTGGCATTGACGGTGCGAAACGCAGGCCTGAGGCCAGCATTCGTGATCGCGAGCGGGGCGCCGAACAGCGGCGCGAAGTTGCCCATCGCGGCCGCGCTCCAGGCGCGCACCAGCTCCATGCCGGCGTCAAGCGATCCTTCGATGACGGCAGCCGCCTTCTCGTCGACCATGCGGGCGCCTTCGGCCTGGCGCTCGGCCGTGGTCATCAGCGACGCAAAACCAAACATCGGCAGGCGGTGCCACAAGGTCATCGCGGTCGATGTCGCGGCGACCGCACTGTCCATGGCAAGATCGAACGGAGTGCCGCGTGCTTTGCGCATCGTGTCCTCGTCTCGCGTCATCTTGACGTGCAGACATAAGTCACGATGCGGAGATTAAGTTCCGCGGCGCACAAGGAGGTGTCCATGAGCCTGACGATCGAGCGCGACGGCCCCGTCACCACGTTCATCCGTAGCCGCACGGAAGCACGCAACGCCATGGACCCGGCTAGCGCCGAGGCGCTGACCGAAGCGCTCCTCGTCTTCGATCGCGACGAGTCCCAATCGGTCGCCGTGCTCTTTGGCGCAGGCGGGGCGTTTTGCGCGGGCTTCGACCTGAAGGTGGCGGCCTCCCATCTCGGCAAATCTCGCCCCATGAGCGAGCTGGACTTTCCGTCGCACGACGGCCCGCCGCCGCGCGGGCCGATGGGCCCGACGCGGCTGCAATTGCGCAAGCCGGTGATCGCCGCGGTCGCGGGACCGGCGGTCGCCGGCGGAATGGAACTGGCGCTGTGGTGCGATATCCGCGTGATGGAGGAGAGCGCCTACATGGGGGTCTATTGCCGGCGTTGGGGCGTGCCCCTGATCGACGGCGGCACCGTGCGGCTGCCGCGTATCGTCGGGCGCGGCCGGGCGCTCGACATCATCCTCACCGGCCGAAAGGTCGAGGCGCAAGAGTGTCATCGCATCGGCCTTGCCGAGCGCGTCGTGCCGCATGGCAAGAGCCGCGAGGCGGCCGAGGCGCTTGCGCACGACATCGCCCGCTTTCCGCAAGAGTGCATGCGCGCCGACCGCCGTTCCGTCTGGCTGCAGGAAGGCTTGTCCGAGATGGAAGGGCTGCGCGCCGAATGGGCATGTTCGTCCGCAATGGTCGAGCGCGAGGGCGCCGCCGGCGCGGCGCGCTTCGCAGCCGGCAAGGGCCGGCATGGCGAATTCGGCGACATTTGACTACGACTGCTGCATCATACCGGGAGCCGCCCATGAGCCGTCTGCGCGACAAGAGCATTCTCATCACCGGCGCGGCCGGCGGCATCGGCTCGGCGATTGCAGCCGCGATCGCGCGCGAGGGCGGACGCGCGATCGTCACCGATGTTGCCGGCAAGCCCGGCATCGATCACGCGCTCGATGTGACGTCGGAGGAGGATTGGCAGCGCGTGATCGGGGCCCTCGGGAAGCTTGACGGCCTGGTCAACGCCGCCGGCATTGCGCCGATCGGTACGGTCGAAGGAACTGACTACGCGGTCTGGCGCAGAGTGATGGCGATCAACCTCGACGGCACGTTCCTCGGCTGCAAGCACGGCATGGGGTTGATCAAGCGCAACGGCGGATCGATCGTGAACATCTCGTCGGTGTCGGGGATCGTCGCCGGGCACAATCTTGCCGCCTACAACGCTTCAAAAGGCGGCGTGCGCCTGCTCACCAAATCGGTCGCGCTGCATGGCGCACGCCAGAAGCCGCAGGTGCGCTGCAACTCGGTGCATCCGACCTTCATCGAGGGGCCGATGGCCGAGGCGCTGTTCAAGATGGTGCCGAACCCGGCAGAGGTGAGGGCGCGCATGGAACGGCAGATTCCGCTCCAGCGCTTCGGCAAGCCGGCCGAAGTCGCCGACATGTGCGTCTACCTGCTGTCCGACGAGTCGGTCTTCGTCACCGGCGCCGAGTTCGTGATCGACGGCGGGTTGACGGCGCAATAGTCGCGACGCGCTCACTCTCCGCTCATTCCCGCGAAAGCGGGAATCCAGCTATTTCTTTTCTTAGGACTGGGTCCCCGCTTTGGCGGGGACGAGCGGCGTCAGGACGCCAGCGGATATCCCGGCATCAGTTCGTAGGGATGCGCCCAGCCGGGCAGGGCCTTGATGCGGCCGAGCCATGCGCCGATCGCCGGATGCTCTTTGGCGATGTCGAATCCGAACTCCTCGGCCGGATAGTAGAGATAGCCGGCGAGCGACACGTCCGCGATGGTCGGCTTCTCGCCGAGCATGAACGGCGCCTTCTCGAGCCGCTTGTTGATGATCGAGAGGTTGCCGTCGATGCGGCCCTTGAAGAACGCGAGCACGGCGGGATCGCCGGCGGGTTTGGCGAAGTTCTTCAGGAAGCGATACGGACCGAGGAAGCCGTTGACCTTCTGATTGTCGAAGATGATCCAGCGCAGCGCCTCGAGTTCGTCGTCCTCGCCCTGCGGCAGGTACCTGCCGGAGCGCCGCGCCAAATAGGTGAGGATCACGCCGGATTGGGTGAGCTTTTTCTCGCCGTGCACCAGCACCGGCGCTTCGCCCATCTCATTGACGTCGCCGCGAT